>JAYPUG010000070.1:7053-8937 GCA_038133965.1 Rhodospirillaceae bacterium
CCCCGAACGAGGCCGCTCCCATGCGCTGTGAAGTCGTTACCATCGGCACAGAGCTCCTGCTCGGCCAGATCGTAGACACCAACTCGTCGTGGATCGGCGAGCAGCTCGCCCTGATCGGCGTCGACAGCCTGTTCCAGGTGAAGGTCGGCGACAATTTCGGCCGCATGGAGGCGACGATCCGCCAGGCGCTCGACCGCTCGGACGCCGTGATCTGCTGTGGCGGGCTGGGCCCGACCCAGGACGACATCACCCGCGACGTGATTGCCAAGATCATGGGCGTTGAGATGGTGCGCGATGCCGGCCTGGTCGAGAAGATCCGCCACATCTTCGAGGGCCGCGGCCGGCCGATGCCCGAGAACAACCTACGCCAGGCCGACGTGCCGGTGGGCGCGACGACCATCGCCCAGATGCCGGGCACCGCGCCGGGACTGGTCTGTCCGGTCACGATCAACGGCGTGGCCAAGGTGATCTACGCCGTCCCGGGCGTGCCCCACGAGATGCGCGAGATGATGGAGGGCACGATCCTCGAAGACCTGCGCCGGCGTGCGGGCGAGACCTCGATCATCCATTCCCGCGTCATCAAGACCTGGGGGTACGGAGAATCCGCGCTGGCCGAGACGCTGGCCGAGCATGTGGACGCGCTGGACGAAAGCGGCCACGCCACCATCGCCTTCCAGGCCTCGGGCATCGAGGGCATCAAGGTGCGCGTCACGGCCAAGGCCGGCAGCCATGCCGAGGCGGAAGCGATCATCGCCGCCGAGGAAACGCTGATCCGGGAGAAACTCGGCGACTACATCTTCGGCACCGACGACGAGAGCATGGAATCCGTCGTCCTCGACATGCTCCGCGACCGAGGCCTCACCGCAGCTGCGTCGGAAAGCCTGACCGGCGGCATCCTCTCCACGCGGCTCACTGCGCTCGACCCGAAGATGGAGTTGTTCCGCGGCGCCATGGTCACCCCTGTGGACGGTGACGGAGAAGACGGCGCGATCGCCGCCGCGAAGTCGTCGCGCGAAGCGCTCGGCACCGACATCGGCATGGCCGTAATCGCCCCGGCCGACCCCGACGCCCACCCGCCCGGCACCGTCTTCGCCGCCGTCGCCCTGCCCGGCGCAGACCATTCGGTGACCGTGGCCCTGCCCGGCGTTCTGTCGCGCATGCGCAGCTATGCGGTGATCACGCTGCTCGATCTGCTGCGCAAGCGGCTCGACTGACCGGCCGGCCATGAGCAAGGAACAGGACGACGACCACAGCCTGTTCGACCGGGAGATCACGGCCTACGCTCTGATCGTCGGCGCGGCGCTGATCTTTGCCTCGAACCACATCCTTGCACGCCATCTGGGTGGGGTGATCCCGCCCATGGGGTTCGTGTTCTGGCGCATGGCCATTGGCGCGGCGGTGATCATGCCGTTTGCGGCCTATGGCCTCATCGCCCAGCGCCGACTGATCCTGCGCCACTGGAAGCTCTTCGCGCTGATGGGGCTGCTGTTCGTACCCCTCGGCAACGGGCTGATCTATGCCGCCTACACATTCACCACGGCGCTCAACGGCGGGGTCGTCTCGGCCGCGCAGCCGGTCATGACCGTCCTGCTGTCGGCATTGCTGTGGCGCGACCTGATCAACGGCAAGCAGGGCATCGGCATCGTGATCGCCGTTGTCGGCGTGCTCGCGATCATTGCGCGCGGCGATCCCGGACTCATCCTGTCGCTCGAATTCAACATCGGCGACCTGATGATGCTGCTGGCGACTGCGGCCGTCTCACTCCACAACGTCCTGGTGCGCAAGGTCCCGAAGGTGATCAGCGTTCCGCAGGTTCTGGTGACGGTGCAGCTTTTCGGCCTGATCGTCGCCACCCCGCTCTACATATTCGAAACGATCTACATC
>JAYPUG010000071.1:0-8902 GCA_038133965.1 Rhodospirillaceae bacterium
TAGCCGCCTCGATACCCGAGGCGCCGCGCGCGCGCTCGATGCCGGGTGGCGGGTTTAGCTGACGCGGCGAAATGCGCAGGGGCTCGAACGACCGCGGATAGTGCAGCAGCCGGTGGTTCTGCTCGAACGCCACCAGCCAGCCGCCCTGCGGCATGCGCGCGATGGCCTCGATGCCGGTATTGCGCGGGTCCGCGCCGCCACCAGTGCCCGGAACCCGCTTGATCGAGACGAACTTCGCGCCGGCGAGGTTTCCGGCCACGTCGTATTCGAGAAACACCTCGGCCATGTGGCCGCGGTCGGTGAGCATCGTCAGGGTGCGCCCGCCCGACTCGATCTCCATTGCCGAGATGCCGCCGAAGTCCGGGTCGTCGAACAGGAGCTCGATCCCCCCGCGCCAGAGGAGGCGTCCGACCCGGTCCTGCCCCGGGAGCGACTGGTGAAGTCCGATCGGATTCGACTGCGCGGCCGCCGGGCCCGCAGCGGGCGAGGCGGCGAACATCACGGCAAGGGCAATGGCAATGCAGAGGCGGTTCATGCCGCCTTTATAGACCGAAACCGTGGCCGGAGCATGGCCGGCCTGCGGGGTGGGTCAGGCGACCCTCGGCGTGGCTGCCGAGCCGCCGCGCTTGCGCGGTGCGTCTTCCTCGTCGAACAACTCGGCGAGCTGGTCCATCACGGTGCCGCCGAGCTGTTCGGCATCGACGATCGTCACCGCGCGCCGGTAATAGCGGGTCACGTCATGGCCGATGCCGATGGCCAGGAGCTCGACCGGCGAATAGGTCTCGATCCACTCGATGATCTGGCGCAGGTGCCGCTCCAGATAGTTGCCCGCGTTGACCGACAGGGTGGAGTCGTCCACCGGGGCGCCGTCGGAGATGATCATCAGGATGCGCCGCTGTTCCGAGCGCGCGAGCAGCCGCTCGTGTGCCCAGAGCAACGCTTCGCCGTCGATGTTTTCCTTGAGCAGGCCCTCGCGCAGCATCAGGCCGAGATTCTTGCGCGCGCGCCGCCACGGCGCGTCGGCTGACTTGTACACGATGTGCCGCAGATCGTTGAGACGGCCCGGGTTCGACGGTTTGCCCGCCGCGAGCCACTTCTCGCGCGACTGGCCGCCCTTCCAGGCGCGGGTCGTAAATCCGAGGATTTCGACCTTCACGCCGCAGCGTTCGAGTGTGCGCGCCAGGATGTCCGCGCTCATGGCCGCGACCGAAATCGGCCGGCCGCGCATCGAGCCCGAATTGTCGATCAGCAGGGTCACGACCGTGTCGCGGAAGTTCGTGTCCTGTTCGATCTTGAACGACAGCGGGTGGGCGGGGTTGGTGACAACCCGGGTCAGGCGCGCGGTATCGAGCAGCCCTTCCTCGAGGTCGAACTCCCAGTTGCGCGTCTGCTTGGCCATCAGGCGGCGTTGCAGCCGGTTCGCGAGGCGCGAGATCACGTTTTGCAGATGGCCGAGCTGCTGGTCGAGCTGCTGGCGCAGGCGCGAGAGCTCGTCGGGGTCGCACAGTTCGGCGGCCTCGATCACCTCGTCGAATTCGGTGGTGAACGCTTCATACACGAACCGCTCGGCCTGGTTGTGGCCGTATTCGGGCGGTCGCCAGGGCTGGCCCGGCGCATCGGGGTCCTCGTCGCCTGCACCCGGCTCGAGATCGCCGTCGCCGTCTTCCATCGGCATCTCGACCTCTTCGGTGTCGAGCCCGTCCTGGTCTTCCTCACCCGCGCCGTCGATCGAGCGCGCTTCGCCCTCGGCCTCGCCCTCTCCGGTCGATTCGCCTTCCGCGTCGTCCTGGTCGTCGCCGCCGGCCTCGTCGGCGTCGGGGTCCGCCGACAATTCGTCCTCGGCCAGGCCCAGATCAGAAATCATCTGGCGCACGATGTCCTGGAAGGCGGACTGATCGTCGAGCTTGGTGTCGAGATCCGACAGGGCGGCGCCGATCCGCGATTCCACGAAAGGCCGCCAGAGATCGACCATCTGGCGCGCCGAAGGCGGCGGCGCCATGCCCGTCAGGGCCTCGCGCACGAGCAGTGCGACCGCATCCGCCACCGGCGCCTGTTCGCGCTGGCTGATTCGGGCGAAGCCCCGGTCGCGGCAGCGCGCCTCGAGCGCGGCGCCCAGATTGTCGGCAACGCCGGCCATGCGCCGGGCGCCGATCGCCTCGACACGTGCCTGTTCGACGGCATCGAAGAGCGCTCGTGCGGACGGGGCGGTGGGCACCGAGCTGAGGTGCAGTTCGGAATCGTGATGGCGCAGGCGCAGGGCGAGCGAGTCAGCCTCGCCGCGAACGATGCTCACATCCTCGGCCGGCAGGTCGCGGTTGGGCAGGGGCAGGCGCGCCTCCGGGCCCGACATGCCCGGGGGGTCGGGAGTGAACGATGCCGTCAGTTCGGGTTCGCGGGCGATGGCGCGCATGCACGCGGCCGTCACCCGGCGGAACTCCTCGATCGGCCCGTCGCCGCCTTTGCCCGGTCCTGCCATGGGACCGCTACTGGGTCTGCGCGGGTGCGATCACGCTGTCGGACAGGTCGGTGCCGAAGCAGCGCTGGTAGTATTCGGCGACCGTCGGGCGTTCGACCTCGTCGCACTTGTTCAGGAAGGTCACCTGGAAGGCCAGCGGGATCGATTCGAAGATCCGCGCGTTTTCCGCCCAGGTGATCACCGTGCGCGGCGACATGACGGTTGAGATGTCGCCGGCGACGAAGCCGTTGCGCGTGAGTTCGGCGGTCGCGACCATCGCCGAGATCTTCTCGCGGCCCTCGGCGTTGTCGTACTCGGGGCACTTCGCGGTCACGATATCGACCTCCTGCTCATGCGGCAGGTAGTTGAGCGTGGTCACGATGTTCCAGCGGTCCATCTGGGCCTGGTTGATCTGCTGGGTGCCGTGATAGAGGCCCGTGGTGTCGCCCAGGCCGACCGTGTTGGCGGTCGAGAACAGCCGGAAGCTTGGATGCGGACGGATCACCTTGTTCTGGTCGAGCAGGGTGAGCTTGCTGTCGGCCTCGAGCACACGCTGGATCACGAACATCACGTCGGGCCGTCCCGCATCGTACTCGTCGAAGACGAGCGCGCAGGGATGCTGGAGCGTCCAGGGCAGGAGTCCCTCGCGGAACTCGGTCACCTGCACGCCGTCGCGCAGCACGATGGCGTCCTTGCCGATCAGGTCGATACGGCTGATGTGGCTGTCCAGGTTGATGCGGATGCACGGCCAGTTGAGGCGGGCGGCAACCTGTTCGATGTGGGTCGATTTCCCCGTGCCGTGATAGCCCTGGATCATCACCCGGCGGTTGTGTGCGAAGCCGGCGAGGATCGCGAGCGTCGTGTCGGTGTCGAACCGGTAGCTCTCGTCCAGCGCCGGTACATGGATCGTCTCTTCCGAGAAGGCAGGAACTTCCATGTCGGTGTCGATGCCGAAGACCTGGCGCGCCGAGACCTTGATGTCGGGCTCGGGGCTTGCGGGCATATCGGCACTGGTCAGGGATTCAGTCGCTTCCATCGATCGGTCCACTTCCGTCAAATTTTCTTCCGCGGCCGGTCCGTCTTCACGGTCCGACCGATTCCATGAGTGTCGCGTAGGCCTGATTGATCGCCTTGAGGCGCTCTTCGGCGCGCTTGTCGCCGCCATTCGCGTCGGGGTGGTGCTGTTTGACCAGCTCCTTGTAGCGCCGCTTTATAGCGTCCGGAGTCAGCGGAGGCGACAGATTCATTATAGCAAGCGCTTCGGCATCGGCGGAGTCATGGATGGCCGTCTGTCGTCGTGTTTCCGCTTCGGCCTCCTCGTTGAAGAATCCGAACCCGTCGCGCAGCGATTCCGCGGTCCGTCCGCCGTTGAGAGGCCAGGTCGGCCGGTGCCAGTAGGTGGTTCCCCGCCGGTCTGCCTCGATCTCGTCCTCGCTCATGCCCGCGTAGTAGTTCCACTGGCTGTTGTATTCGCGGACATGTTCGAGGCAGAACCACAGGTATTCGCGCACTTGGTTTCGCGATCGCGGCGCGCGAAAATCTCCGGGCTCCCCGCAATTGGGATGCTGGCAGGTCCGGGTATCGGAATCGCCATGCGCCGCTTCCGACAGAAACGCGTCGAGGTCGATTGTCTTGCGCCGTTTCGACATGGCCGGAATATGTCGACTGGGCCCGGGCATGGCAATATCGCAGGGAAACAAGGGAATACAGGACATGAATCGCGCTGAACGCATACGAAACGCGCTCGATGCCGGCCTTTCACTTGAGTCACTCCGAATCGAGGACGATTCGGCCCGTCATGCCGGGCATGCGGGGGCACAGCCGGGCGGCGAGACCCACTTCAATATCGTCGTGGTCAGCGCCGCGTTTGCCGGGCTGAATCGCGTCGCGCGCCAGCGCCTCGTGAACGACCTTCTCGCTGACGAGTTCGCAACGGGCCTCCATGCGCTTTCGGTGCGTGCGCATGCACCCGGGGAGGTGGTTTCCTGAATCCCGGGTTTGCCGGTTCCGGATTTGGCTTATGAAACAATTTGAAACAAATAACGTGTAGTTTTTGTAAAGAATTTGCCGGTCGCGTAGCATTGAGGCTCGTCAACAACGAGGGTTCCTGATCACCCGGGAATGCGGCCGATATGCTGATCAATCGCAACATCACGGTGGGGCAGCTTCGAACGAGCGTGCGGCTCGAGCCCGAGTTCTGGGACGCGCTGGCAGAGATTTCGCGCCGCGAACGGGTTTCGATCGACCGTATCTGCACACTGGTCAATGGGCATACCGGCGACCTCGGGCGCACGGCAGCGATTCGCGTGTTCATCGCGAGTTATTTCGCCGATCTGCGTGAACGCGCGGAAGCGCCGGTGGTCGAGGTGGCGAGCCTGCCGGAACCGGCCCCGGCGCCCGTAGATGCGCCGTACGTCGTTTATCGTCGCGCGTACGGCTGATCCACGCCGGAATCAGACTTACAGCTCTGCCGGCCCGTCATAGTGGTCCGGCCAGAATTCCCTGACCTTGGCGCCGTCGCTGCGAAACGCATGACACGTGTTGAGCAGGCGCGGCGGCCCGTCTGACTCGGTCCCGTTCAACTCGCGTTCGCGGCTCTTGATCGGGAAGATGGTCTGGAACGCCGTCGTTGCGATCGGTCCCAACAGTTCGACGATATGCGTGCACCCCTCGATGCCGCCAACACGCTGGCGCACGGCGCGCCGCCAACCCGGACCGATCGTCACCCCGACCAGCCGCTCGAAGTTCGGGCCGACTTCCTTGCACATTGCGAAGGGGCTGTGGTCGGTCACGGCCTCGACCTCTTTTATCTCCAGGTCATCGTCAACGGTGAGCCGAACCCACCTTTCGTGGACGGGCTCGCCGGGCAATACGTCGCCGCGCGCCTGGGTCGTGTAGGTGTAGGGCGTCACGTCCACGAGCCGGCCCTCGATGTCCCACAGCCCGTCCGCGCGCCGGTAGCCGTTACATTCGACGGTTCGCGTGTGGATGAGCTCGCGTTCGGCCGGTTCTGACAAAGGCATCGCAAAGTTCCTGCGGTTTCGAGATGGATCGGGCGTAGCGGGATCGACCGCGTGCGGTCAAGTCGCCGGGATCAGGCCGGATGTTTGCCGGTGCCCGGCTCGCCGCCGCCGGCGCGCGGCGTGACGCGCAGCATCCGCAACTGGTTTCCCGACCGGCGCACCACGTCCACCTTCAGGTCGCCGATCGCGAAGCTCTGGCCTTCCTCGGGGATCAGCCGTGCCTCGTGCATCACGAGGCCCGCGATCGTGGTCGCCTCCTCATCGGACAGTTGCCAGTCGAGTTCCCGGTTCAGGTCACGGATGGTCACGCGCCCATCGACCAGGTACGAGCCGTCCGCCTGTCGGCGCAGCCCGGGAACCGGCACGTCGTGCTCGTCGTCGATTTCGCCGACGATCTCCTCGATGATGTCCTCAAGCGTCACCACGCCCTGGAACGCACCATATTCATCGACGACCAGCGCGAAATGCTCGCGCCGTTCGCGGAACTCGTGGAGCTGGTTCAGACAGTCGGTCGATTCCGGGACGAACCAGGGCTCTGCCGCGACGGCACGGATGTCCATCTCGTCGATATGGCCGTCATGGTTCTGCACCTCGCGCAGCAGCGCCTTGGCGTGGAGCACGCCGACGATGTTCTCGGGCTCGTCAACGAAGATGGGAACGCGTGTGTAGGGCGAGTCGAGGACCCGCGCGACGATCTCTCCCGACGACAGGGTGCCGTCGATCATCTCGACGTCGGTGCGGTGGGTCATCACCTCGCCGACCTCGACGTCGTCCAGGTCCATCACACCGCCAAGCATTAAGCCCTCGTGCGCCGCCACCGTATTGGTGTCGGCATGCAGCCGGATCGCACCGCGCAACTCTTCCTCGCGCGCCTGCTCGTTTGCTCCGGCCGCCCGTCCGCCCATCAGGCGCAGCAATGCCCGCACGATCAGTTCGATCGCGCGCGACAGCGGGGTCAGCAGCAGGACAACCAGACGGATCGGTCCCGCGACGCGCAGTGCCACATCGTCGGCGTGGCGGATCGCATAGGTCTTGGGCAGCACCTCGGAGAAGATAACGACCAGGATCGTCATCGCGATCGTCGCATAGGCCACGCCCGCATCGCCGAACCACGTGATCATCACGCTGGTTGCAAGCGCGGAGGCCAGGATGTTGACGATGTTGTTGCCGATCAGGATGCCGCCGATCAGGCGTTCCTGGCTGGCATGCAGCGTGTTGACCGTACGGGCCTGCCGGTTGCCGTCGCTGGCCAGCTGGTGCATCCGTGGCCGAGAGGCGCCGGTCAGCGCCGTCTCTGAGCCCGAAAAGAAGGCCGAGAACGCCAGCAGCACGACGATGGCTATGACGATCAGGGTAATGGGGTCACTCATCTCGCTCCCCGCCTTTGTGGAGACCTCAGGCGGCCGTGGCCATGCCCGAGAGAAGTTCGATGACGTCGTCCGGCGCGACGTCGTTCGTCAGGAACGCATCGCCGATGGCGCGCGCCAGCACGAATGTCGGCCGCCCGTCCTGGACCTTCTTGTCGTGTCCGATGTGGCCCAGGAGGGTATGCGCGTCCCAGCCGGACCCGGGATGTGCGGGAAAGCCGGTCGGCAGGCCAACTGATGACAGGTGTGCACGCACCCGCTCTGCATCGGCGCGCGGGCAGAGCCCGAGCCGGGCCGACAGCTCGAATGCGAGCACCATGCCGATGGATACGGCCTCGCCGTGCAGCAGCGCGTCGCCGAAGCCCGTCTCGGCCTCAAGCGCGTGGGCGAATGTGTGGCCCAGGTTGAGCAGCGCACGTCGCCCGGTTTCGCGCTCGTCCTGATTCACGATCTCGGCCTTCATCACGCATGCGCGCTCGATCGCGCGAATTTGCGCCGCGGCATCGCCCGACAGCAGGTCGCTGCCCGCCTGTTCGAGCCAATCGAAAAAGGCGGCATCGCCGAGCAGGCCATACTTCACGACCTCCGCATAGCCTGCACGCAGTTCGCGCGGCGGCAGGCTGTCCAGCGTCAGCGTGTCTGCCACCACAAGGCGCGGCTGATAGAAGGTGCCGACGAGGTTCTTGCCGGTGCGCGAGTTGATGGCGGTCTTGCCGCCGACCGAGCTGTCCACCTGGGCCAGCAGGGTGGTGGGGACCTGCACGAACTCGATCCCGCGAAGGGTGATGCTGGCCGCAAAACCGGTGAGGTCGCCCACGACCCCGCCGCCGAGCGCGACGAGAACGCTGCCGCGCTCGACCCCGCCTGCGATCAGGTTCTCGACGAGGTCTTCCAGCACGGCATAGGATTTCGCACCTTCGCCGGCATCCACCGTGATCGTTCGGCTCTGGTGGCCCGCTTCGGCGAGGCTCTGCGCGAGTCGTTCGGCATAGAGCGGCGCGACGTTGGAATCGGACACGATGACCGTCTTGCGTGTGCCCAGCCGCTCGGCCAGCAGTGCCCCCGTCTGCGCGAGCAGCCCCGGTCCCACGACAATGTCGTAGGAGCGCGCACCGAGTTCGACCCGGATCGTTCGCGTGCTGTCGGATGCGGCGGTCATTTCTTCCTGGCCTTCGGCTTAGCGGATTTGTGGCGGTCCAGTGCTTCGATCACGCGATCGACGGTGTCTTCCGGCGGCCCGTCATTGCTCTCGACCACGATGTCGGCCTGCT
This sequence comes from Rhodospirillaceae bacterium, assembly GCA_038133965.1. GTDB lineage: Bacteria > Pseudomonadota > Alphaproteobacteria > UBA6615 > UBA6615 > JAYPUG01. Next base: position 8,117 of record JAYPUG010000071.1, read on the forward strand.
CATAGATCGGATAGCGCTTTTCCATCAAGTCCCGGAGCGTTGCGCGCGGGTCCTCGGTTTTCAGCAGCGGCCTGTTGCTGCGCCGTGACGTGCGCTCGTGAAGCGTCTCCAGATCGGCGCGCAGCCAGACGGACGTGCCCGATTTCCGGATCGCGTCGCGCGTCTCGTCGTCCATGAAGGCGCCGCCGCCGGTCGCCAGCACCTTCGGCTCACCTTCCAGCAGGCGCGCGATCACGCGGCGCTCGCCGTCGCGGAACGCGGCCTCGCCGTGCCGTTCGAAGATCTCCTCGATCGTGCATCCGGCTGCCGTCTCGATCTCGGTATCGGCATCGACGAAAGGCATGTCGAGCCGCGTGGCCAACCGCCGGCCGATCGCCGACTTTCCGGCGCCCATCAGGCCCACCATGACGATTGTACGTGCAGGCGCACCCGATGGCGCACGCGTGCGGCGTGACGTCTGCTTTGCGGGGGCTTCGGCTTGTTCAGAATCGCTCATGCGCTGCTATCTTGGTCGCGGACCGGGTGCGCGGCCGGATGCCGCGGAATCGCCATGGTTGGGGTGTCATAATAGGCGTTCGTGCCGGTGGCCGCGAGTATCGTCGTCCGCGGTCAGTGGCTGACGGCCAACACACGTATCGGAGGCCCGGGTGGCCAAGTACATTCTCGTCATCTTCGTCCTCGCCATCGTGGCGGGCGGCGTGTTCCTCGCGACGTGGGACATCCCGGCGCCGAGCGAGCAGGTCGAGAAGACCATCCCCAATGACCGCTTCGCGCGCTGATACCCGC
>JAYPUG010000072.1:0-8895 GCA_038133965.1 Rhodospirillaceae bacterium
GCCGACGATGAGTGACATCAGGTGATTGGTCAGGTCGGGGCCGGCCGTGATCGAGACCAGGCCTGCGATCGCGCCATTGAGCGCCATCGTCAGATCGACCTTCTTGTACATCGCCTGGGTCATCAGCATCGCGGCAACGACACCGCCGGCGGCGCCGAGGTTCGTGTTGGTGAAGACGATGGCCATCCAGGTCGCGTCCGCCGCCGAGCCCAGCGCCAGCTGTGAGCCGCCGTTGAAGCCGAACCAGCCCAGCCAAAGCACGAAGGTGCCGAGGGTGGCGAGCGGCAGGTTGGCGCCCTGGATCGGGTTGACCTGGCCGTCAGGGCCGTACTTGCCCTTGCGTGCGCCCAGGATCACCGCGCCGGTTAGCGCGGCCCAGCCGCCCACCGAGTGGACGAGGGTGGAGCCGGCGAAGTCCGAGAAGCCCATCTCCGAAAGCCAGCCGCCGCCCCAGGTCCAGGAGCCCTGGATCGGGTAGATGATGCCGGTGAGCACGACCACGAAGATCAGGAACGGCCACAGCTTGATGCGTTCGGCCACGGTACCGGAGACAATCGAGGCGGCGGTCGCTACGAAGACCATCTGGAAGAACCAGTCCGACGCCACGGAATAGCCGTTGTCGACGACCGCGCCGACCATGGCGTCGGTGGCCTCGTCGGCGCCCAGCAGTGCCAGTTCCGCCTCGCTGGGGTTGTAGAGGAACGAGAACGAACCGATGAAGCCCGAGACGTCCGTGTACATCAGGTTGTAGCCGACCACGTAATAGAGGATGCCCGCGATCGAGTAGAGGGCGATGTTCTTGAGACAGATCGTCGCCGTGTTTTTCGAGCGGACCAGCCCGGATTCGAGCATCGCGAAGCCGGCCGCCATCCACATCACCAACGCGCCCGCGAACAGGAACGAGAAGGTGTTGAAGACGTAGGCGGTCTCGGCCTCGACCGCCGCGGCCGCGGGGCCGGCCAGCAGCAATGCGGCGCTCGCCGCGCCGATGCCCACCGCCGTCTTTTTCGTCAGACGAAACATGTTCGATAACTCCTTGTGCCTAAAGCGCTTCGGTGCCGGTTTCACCGGTGCGAATCCGCATTGCGCTGAGCGTGTCGATTACGAAGATCTTGCCGTCGCCGATGCGGCCGGTGTTGGCCGCCTTGGCGATTGCCTCGACTACGGCGTCGGCCTGACCGTCGTCAACGACGACCTCGACCTTCACCTTGGGCAGGAAACTCACGGCGTATTCGGCGCCGCGGTAGATTTCCGTCTGGCCCTTCTGCCGCCCGTATCCCTTGACTTCGGTTGCTGTCAGGCCTTCAACCCCGATCCCGGTGAGCGCCTCGCGCACCTCGTCGAGCTTGAACGGCTTGATCACCGCCATAACCAGCTTCATGTAAGCCCCCTTCTGTGCGAGCCAGTGTTTGCGACCGGGGGTTCCGGCCGCTCGTTCACGAGAAGGGTTTCAATTCCCGTGCCAAATGCTGCGGTGCGAAATAACCAATAAATTCAGCACGCTGGGCGGCTTCGTGATCATTGCCCCCGCGATGTGTTGCCTAATTATTAATCAAAGAAAATATCGTGACTAAATAATATGCATTGAAGGGGACGAGTCTGCCGCATGGACAAGGGTGCCCGAAGACGCAATTGTGCAGCCATGACCGGTGACACGAATGCTTCTGTCGACGCTCAGACCCAGAAACCGATAATCGCGGATGCGACTATCGTCGGCGCGGGAATGACGGGGCTGATTCTGGCGGCCGCGCTGGCTGGCGGGGGGCTCCGTGTTGCGGTGATCGACCGGGCAGATCCGGCCGGGATGACTGCAGCGACGTTCGACGGGCGGACCACGGCGATCGCGGCGGGCAGCCGCCGGGTTCTCGAGGGTATCGGCCTGTGGGGCGAGCTGGACGGGAAGTCGTGTCCGATCGACGACATCCGGGTCAGCGACGGGGATTCGCTCCTGTTCCTCCACTACGACCACACAGAGATCGGCGACGAACCGCTGGGTCATATCGTCGAGAACCGCGATATCCGCGATGTGCTGTTTGCACGCGCCGAGACGCACCCGAACATTACATTGCTGGCACCGGCCGAGATTGCCGATCTGGAGCGTGGAGCGGCCGGGGTCCGCATCGCGCTTGCAAGCGGACAGGCCGTACGCGCACGGGTCGTGCTCGCGTGTGATGGCCGGTTTTCCGGGCTGCGCCGGGATGCGGGCATTCCCGTGACGGAGTGGCGCTACGACCAGTCGAGCATGATCTGCAACATCGTTCATGAACGCTCCCACGGGAATGTCGCACACGAGCGCTTCTTGCCCGGGGGTCCGTTCGCGATCCTGCCGCTCCCCGATGCGCCCGAGGAAATCGAGGGCCTGCGTCACCGTTCCTCGATTGTGTGGAGCGAAGCGAACACGCTGGTGCCCGTTCTGACGGACATGGACGACGACGCGTTCACGGCAGAGCTTGCCGGCAAGGTCGGCGGTTTCCTGGGCCGGATCGCCCTGGCCAGTCCGCGGCGGGTCCACCCGCTCGGGCTCAGTCACGCGGTGCGGTATACCGACAGCCGGCTGGCGCTCGTGGGCGATGCCGCCCACGCGATCCATCCGATTGCCGGGCAGGGCCTCAACATGGGCATTCGCGATGTCGCCGCGCTGGCCGAGGTCCTGGTCGATGCACGACGCCTGGGGCGCGATATCGGCGATCCCGACATCCTCGACGCCTACGCGCGCTGGCGGAGGTTCGACAACATGCTGCTCGCCGTCGTCACCGATGGGCTGACCCGGATCTTCTCGAACGACGTTGTGCCATTGCGCGCCGCGCGGCGGATCGGCCTCGCCGCGGTGAATGCCGCGCCGCCCGCGCGACGCAACCTGATGCGTCATGCCATGGGGACCGTCGGTGAACTGCCGCGGCTTGTGCGCGGCGAAGCGCTCTAGGTGCCCCGGCGCCGGACGCGAAAGCTGACGTACTTGGACGCCTGTTCGCGACGAAAGCCGAAGGTCAGGGCTCGCGGCTCAGGCCTCTTTCGGCCAGGTCCCGTTCGTACTGGCTCCACCAGGCCGTTTGATTCTCGCCCAGCTCGCGCAAGTAGGCCCAGGAATACAGACCCGTGTCGTGCAAATCGTCGAAATGCAGGCGCACCGCGTAGTTGCCGACGGGCTCGATCTTCATGATCCCGATATGCCTGCGTCCGGGAACGATCTGTCGCTCATCGGCGCCGTGACCTCGCACCTCGGCGGAGGGCGAATAGACGCGCAGGTATTCCGCCGGCAACTCGAACGTCACGCCGTCGTCGAAGGCGACGGTCAGCGTCTTCGTGTCCTTGCTGTAGCGCAGCTCGTTGGGCCGCGGCGCCGCGTCGTTCATCGGGGCCGTGGGGTCAGTCGTTCTCGAGGCTGCGCGCCTCGTCGGCGAGCATGATCGGAATGCCGTCACGGATCGGAAAGGCGAGGCCCGCCTGTTTGCTGACCAGCTCCTGGGCCGCCTCGTCATAGGTGAGCGGGCCCTTGGTGACCGGGCAGACGAGAATTTCGAGCAGCTTCGGATCGACCCGCGCCTTGCCCGTGGCTTTATCCTGCGTGGCCATGATGTCTCCTAGTTGACGGCGGGACTTCCGGGATCGTCGCGCAGCGACGATTCGATCAGTCCGATAAGGGTTTTGCAACGGGCCTCGACATTTGCGCTTTCCAGCAGCACCTGCTTCTCGGCCGGGTCGAACGGGCAGACCATGGACAGCGTCGTGACCAGCTTCTCGTCGGGGGCCTCGACCAGTGCGTCCCAGTCCGCGGAGATGTTGCGCTGCTCGAAGTAGCCCTTGAGGCAGATCAGCAGGCGTTCGCGATCGATTGTGAGCCGCTCCGGGGTCTTCAGGTCCGCAGTGTAGGGCGCGAAATCCGGGCGGGCACGGCGGTAGCCGTCGCACAGTTCCAGTTCCTCGGCGATATCGAAGCGGCAGACCCCGAGGAGCTCCATCAGGTAACGGCCGTCCCCGGTCTCCTGGAACGCCGTGATCCGCCCCGCGCAGCCGATGCGGTAGAGGTTGGTCCCGTCGGGCGCGCTCAGGCCTTGCGTGCCGTCGGCGGCCGGCTGGACGATGCCGATGATCCGCCCCTGGCCGAGCGCGGCATCGACCATGGCCAGGTAGCGTGGCTCGAAGACATTGAGCGGCAGGGTGCCGCGCGGCAGCAGCAACACCCCAGTTAGAGGGAAAAGCGGAAGCTCTTCGGGCAGGGCGCCGGTCACGGGGATCGGGTCACGCGATCACGAGAACAGGATCGAGGACAGCTTGCGGCGGCCCGCGATGGTTACCGGGTCGGTGGGCCCAAGCGCTTCGAAGATCTTCAGGACCTCGCTGCGCGCCGCGTCCTCGTTCCAGTCGCGCTTGCGGCGCACGATCTCGAGCAGCGCGTCGATGGCTCCCTCCGGGGCGCCCGCCGCGAACAGCGCGACACCCAGATCGAACCGCGCCTGGTGGTCGCCGGCATCGGCCTCGACCTTCGCCTTCAGCGCGTCGAGTTCGCCGGCGTCCGCGGCGCCGGCCTCGGCCAGTTCCAGTGCTGAGATCACGCCCTTGAGGTCGTCGCTCGCGCGCACATCCTCGTCGGCCTGATCGATCAGCGCGCGCGCCTTGTCGTTCTGCCCGGCCTTCATGTAGGCGCGGGCCATGCCGGCGAGCGCCTTGGTGTGTGAGGGGTCCTCGTTCAGCACCTGCGCATACAGGGCGCCCGCGTTCGAGATGTCGCCCTCGGCAAGCGCGGCGTCGGCCGCCTCGATCGCCTGATCGAGCGGGGAGGGCCCGGTCGCACCTTCACCGCCATGGACTTGCACGATCTGGTCCACCCAGGCCTTGATCTGGCTTTCGGGCAGCGCCCCCTGGAACCCGTCGATCGGCTGGCCGTCGCGGAACGCATACACGGTCGGGATCGACTGGATGCGCAGCTGCGCCGACAGGTCGGGGCTGCGGTCCACATCGACCTTGACCAGCCGGACGGCGCCGCCGGCCTCGCGCACGACCTTCTCGAGGATCGGGCCGAGCGTCTTGCAGGGGCCGCACCACTCGGCCCAGAAATCGACGATGACCGGCATGTGGCGCGATGCCTCGATGACGTCGCGCACGAACTTGTTCTGGTCGGAATCGATGACGACGTCATCGCCGGGCATGGCGCCGGTGGGCGCAGCGGAATCGGAGGTGATCGGATCCATTGCGGGGAACTCGCGTTCGTTCGTGTTGCCTTCGTTCGGGCCAGAACATGGAGCCTCGCGGCCCCGCTATCAAGTCCCGAGAGGTGCGGGCTGGGCCCCGCCAGGCCCCTTCAGGCCCCGTTAAGCCAGGTCGATCAGCACGGGCGCGTGACCGCACGCCTCGAGGAAGTGCACGAGGTCGTCGCGTGCGATCGCCACAGTCGCCTCGTTGTGCAGCGGATGCGCGTTGACGGGGTCGTGGTCGAGCACGTCGCGCGCCAGCACCATGGTGACGTCGCCAGCCGGGTCGTTCATCACCGCAAAGGGCGTGACCGAGCCGGGCTTCACGCCGAGGGCGTCTTCAAGCAGTTCGGCGGAGCCGAAGCTCAGGTTGCCGCTGGCGCCGAGCTGATGGCGCAACGCCTTCAGATCGACCTGCGCGTCCTCGAGCACGGTGACGAGCCACTTGTTCCGCTTCTTGTCGCGCAGGAACAGGTTCTTGATGTGACCGCCCGCCATCGTGCCGCGCAGCGCGCGCGACTCCTCAACCGTGTGGAGTGGCGGGTGGCGGTGCATCTCGACGGCGATGCCCAGTGCGGCAAAGTGCGCAAGAAGCGGGGCCTCGATGTCGCGGGCGTGGGTCATGGCGGGGATATAGCGGGATTCGCCGCCGCACGGTACCGGCGGCGACGGTGCCGCGAAAGCGCATCATCGGCACTTGAAATCGTTGCCCGGTTGCGCTTATGTCCCGTTTCTCGATGCGGGAATAGCTCAGTGGTAGAGCATCACGTTGCCAACGTGAGGGTCGCGAGTTCGAATCTCGTTTCCCGCTCCAAATTCTTTAGAGGTCTCAATGGGTTATTCAAAACCCGCTGAGGCCTCTAGTCGTTTAAGGGGTGCGGCGGACGTTCCAAGGACGTTGCTGGGCGAACAGCCTGCACTTGCTGATCCTTGGACAGCCCCGCCTGTTCGGCAGCCTCGCGTTGAGAAGGCAAACTGTCGGTGCCGACAGTTTGCCTTTTATAGTTAGTCGGTCTCGCATCATACTGCTTCAGCAATTCCCCAGTACGACGAATTGCACGGGCGCGGATGCGGCGCGCCATGCGTTCAAGAGTATCGTCCTCCATGTTCTCAGGCCACCTCGACCTTTTCTTCCTCAAGCAGCTCGATCGACACGATACCCCGGCCCTGCGGCACGATCTGGACCAGAGCATCGTCGATTGCTGACGACACCTTTTCCAGAAACGGAATAAACGGCTCTGGCTTCAGGTGGTCGTTGTCCAACTTCGTGATTGAAACGCGATAGATCATTTCGAACTTCGCGTACTGCTGCTCCTCACTCATCGGTGCCCCCATCGTCCTCTGACGCGATGTGAGAAGGCTCTGGCACGACGACGACGAGCGCCGGTGGCTACACCTGTCCGGGGATTGACCCGAACGCTCACCGGCGGTTCGCCCGACGAATGGCGCCTTGGCACAAACGGTGTTTTCAGGTTTTAATCGGTGCCGTTCCCAACGGAAGGAGCTGGAACCATGAGGCCGATACTCATCGCCGCGCTTGCCATCGCCCTGACCCCGGTCGGCGCACAAGCCTATACGGTCAAGGGCAGCATCGAATGCCCCGAGATGATGGAGGAAGACGCCAACGAGACCTTCGCGCTGGCAAACAAGTTCTGGCTTCTCGGCTACTTAACCGGCCGAAACTTCGAGAACGAGACCGATGTCGGACGCGGTATGGAAAGCAACACCATCTACGCCATAGCACTCGATTTCTGTCGGAACAACCCGTCAAAAGACATCGACGACGCCGCGATCCGCGTCTACGACATACTGAAACGCTAGCGCCTCAATCCGCGAAGGTGACGACCAGTATCCCGGTGGTCCGGCGCGCGTCGATCTCGGCGTGCGCGGCGGCAATGTCGGCGAGGTCGCAGGTGCCCGTGATGTTGGGCGTCAGCGTGCCGTCGGTCACCGTCACGCCCTTGGTGGCCAGCGCTAGCCGCACAAGGCTCTCCAGCGGCTTCTGGGACGATACGAGGTCGCTATACAGCATGGGTGATCTCCTCTGGCTGATCTTCTTCGTATTCCACAGGGCCTTCCCGCTCTGGCTCTGGCGGATCGCGCCAGTCGTCACGGGCGAGCTTCAGAAGCTCCTTTTGCTCGAGTATGGCGCGGGCTTTCTTCAGCCGGTCTGCTGGCGACCTGCTCTCCGTCGCAGCAATAAGCGACGCCGTGTTGATCTCCGATTGAGCAGCTTCGATTTCAGCCTCTAGGGCGTTGATGCGGTCTGTCATTTCGTTCCTTTCTTCAAAAATTGGGAAAATCACGCGCCACCCCTCCCCTACACAGACGCAGGGGGGCAGGGGGCAAGGGGTCGGTTTTTTGAAGCGCGAGCGCGGTTCTGGAGCGCCAGAGGCGCAGCTGAACGGCCCTCCAACGTCCTTGATCTGAACCGCGCTCTGGAAACCGCGGTGACCGCGGCTGAGCCTTACGATGTAGACGTGAGGGTCGCGAGTTCGAATCTCGTTTCCCGCTCCAGAATTCTCAAAGGCCCGGCCTGTATCAAGGCCGGGCCTTTTTCGTGCCGAACGGGCCGGGAAACGGCCTCCGGTCCTTGCGCCCCGTCTCCCTCGCGGACTAGGCTTGGCACGCCGCGAACCGGGCTGCGCCCGGTCGAACAATGTCCCGACAAACCGGCGTCAGACCGGGCGCGGGGCGAAATGTCTGGGAGGACAAAGCCAAGATGTCTTTTGCCGATTCCAAGCGCCTGACCACGGCAGGTGCCAAGTCCATGCTGACGGCCGCGATCGCAAAGGCCGAAGAGTTCGGCATCGCCGCGACCGTCGCCATCGTCGATGCCGGCGGTCACCTGCTGGTGCTCGAGCGCATGGACGGCGGGCGGTTCCACACCGTGCATTCGTCCACCACGAAGGCCGTGACATCGTCGTCGAACAAGCGGCCGACCACGACCCGTGGCGCGCAGAACCAGGAGCTCGACACGCTGCACGCGATCGGGCTTTCGCTCGCGGCGGGCACCGAACGCTGGACCGCCATGGAAGGGGGCTTCCCCATTCTGGTGGACGGCGAGTGCCTGGGCGGCATCGGCGTGAGCGGCGGAGACTGGCAGCAGGACGAGGATATCGCCAAGGCGGCGCTCGACGCCGTCGGCCTGTCCCAATAGAAAACCGAAACCAGAATCTGGGAGGATTCACCATGAATATTCTTCGTACGGCACTGGCCGGCGCAGCCGCGCTCGGTCTGGCAGCGGCCGCGACGCCCGCGGCGGCCTTTCCCGACGGACCGATCGAGTTCGTGATCCCCTTTGGCGCCGGCGGCGGCGCCGACATCGAGGGGCGGTTGCTCGCCAAGGAAATGAGCGCGGTGCTCGGCGTGCCCGTCACGCCGGTCAACCGTCCCGGTGGCGGCGGCGCGGTGACCTACACCTACCTCGTCAATGCGAAGCCGGACGGGCACACGATCGCGTGGAACTCCACCTCGGTGCTCACCACGACCAACCTGGGCAACACCGATTTCGCCTACGACGCCATGGACCATGTCGGCCGGGTTGAGTTCCAGCCCCAGCCCTTCGTGGTCAGGGGCGACTCCAAGTGGAACACGTTCCAGGAGTTCCTGGCCGACTGCAAGGCGAACCCCGGGACGCTCAAGGTCGCCAACACCGGCGTCGGCAGCGCCACGCATGCCGCGGCCGTCCACCTGATGAATGCCG
>JAYPUG010000073.1:0-8872 GCA_038133965.1 Rhodospirillaceae bacterium
ATAACCCACGATCTCGGCGTCGTCGCCAACGTCGCCGACGAGATCGTCGTCATGGACAGGGGAGAGGTTGTCGTCTCCGGTTCGATAGGTTCGCTGGCCGAGGCCGACATCCGTCGGCATCTGACGGTCTAGGACCGGCCCATGGCGTTCGGGCGGGCGGAAGTCGCTTTCGAGCAACGCAGTGGCGAGACCCGTCTGGCGCATCTCTATCAGAGCGATCCCTTGCGGGTGCTATTCCCAGCGCCTGGACCCGGCGAACCTCTGACGGGCTCGCTGGTCACGACCTCGGGCGGGCTGGTCGGAGGCGACTCCCTGGCCGTTGCCGTACGCGCGGGATCGGGCACGTCGTCGCGCGTCGTCGGCCAGGCTGCGGAGAAAGTCTATCGGTCTGCCGGACACGACGTTCGGATCGACGTCGAACTGGAGGTGGCCGACGGTGCCTGGCACGAATGGCTTCCCCAGGAGACGATTGTTTTCGACGCCGCGCGACTGCGGCGCAAGACCTCGGCCGATGTGTCCCCCCAAGGACGTTTGTTGGCGGGAGAAATCGTGGTGCTGGGGCGAACGGCGATGGGCGAGCGGGTGCGCGACGGCCTTGTACGGGACGCTTGGGAGGTGCGCAGTTCGGGTCGCCTGATCTGGAGCGACGCGTTCCACCTGGATGGTGACTTCAGTCGCTACCTGCATGCGCGCGCAGGTCTGGACGGTGCGATCGCATTTGCCAGCACGGTCTATGTCGGGTCCGACGCCGCAGACCTGTTGCCGCTTGCGCGCGAGCTTCTTTCAGATCTCACGGTGGATGAGGACCTGCGCAGGGGCGCAACCTGCACATGCGGCGTTCTCGTCGTGCGCTGGATAGATCGCGAGGCAGCACGCCTGCGCGACGCCTATGGAGAGTTCTGGTCGGGATTTCGGCGCGAGATTGCCGAATTGCCTGCCGTGATGCCCCGTTTGTGGGCGATCTGAGTTTCGAAGGGAGGGTTCGATGAATCTGACACCACGCGAAAAGGACAAGCTTCTGGTGGCTCTTGCCGCCGAAGTTGCGCGCAAACGTCGCGCGCGCGGCGTGAAACTGAACTACCCCGAAGCGATCGCATTGATCACCGACTTCTTGGTCGAGGGCGCACGCGATGGCCGCACGGTCGCCGATCTCATGAGCGCGGGCGGAGAGATCATCGGTCGCGACGAAGTGATGGAGGGAGTCGCGGAGATGATCCACGACATTCAGGTCGAGGCGACATTCCCTGATGGCACGAAGCTCGTCACCGTTCACAGCCCGATACGGTGAGGCAGCAATGATCCCCGGCGAAATGATCCCTGCGGACGGCGATATCGTCCTCAACGAGGGCCGCGAGACGATCAGCCTCGAGGTCGCAAACACGGGCGACCGTCCTGTGCAGGTGGGCTCGCACTACCATTTCTTTGAAACCAACACCGCACTTGCGTTCGACAGGGACGCGGCGCGTGGTTTCCGTCTCGATATCCCGGCGGGGACGGCCGTCCGTTTCGAGCCGGGCCAGACTCGAGAGGTCCGATTGGTCCGTTATGCGGGCGCGGCAGTCACCTACGGCTTCAACGGACTGGTAAACGGCCCGCTCGACGGCGGCGGGGAGAGCTGAGCGATGGCCTATTCGATCGATCGCGCGAGCTATGCCGCTATGTTCGGGCCAACGACGGGCGACAGGATTCGGCTCGCTGATACCGAACTGTTCATCGAGGTCGAGCGCGACCACACGATCTACGGCGAAGAGGTTAAGTTCGGCGGGGGCAAGGTCATCCGCGACGGCATGGGCCAGTCTCAGGCAACGCGCGCGGACGGTGCGGTCGATACCGTCATTACCAATGCGCTGATCGTGGATCACTGGGGCATCGTGAAGGCCGACATCGGTATTCGCGACGGTCGCATCGTCGGCATTGGCAAGGCCGGAAATCCCGACGTTCAGCCGGGTGTCGATATTGTTGTCGGTCCGGGCACAGAGGCGATTGCAGGCGAAGGACGGATCGTCACCGCGGGTGGCATCGACGCGCACATCCACTGGATAAGCCCGCAGCAGATCGACGAGGCGCTGTATTCGGGTATCACGACCATGCTCGGGGGCGGTACCGGCCCGGCCGAGGGGACCAACGCGACCACCTGTACACCGGGGCCGTGGCATCTGGGACGGATGCTGCAGGCAGCGGAAGGTTTTCCGATGAACCTCGGCTTCTTCGGAAAGGGCAACGCCACGCTGCCAGGAGCACTCGTCGAGCAGGTCGCGGGTGGCGCGATCGGGCTCAAGCTCCACGAAGATTGGGGAACGACGCCCGCCGCGATCGACACCTGTCTTTCGGTTGCCGACGAGATGGATGTCCAGGTCGCGATTCATACAGACACGCTGAACGAATCCGGGTTCGTCGAGAACACGATTGCCGCATTCAAGGGGCGCACGATTCACGCCTTCCACACCGAGGGCGCGGGCGGCGGTCACGCACCTGACATCATTCGGTTGTGCGGCGAGACGAACGTGCTGCCATCCTCAACCAACCCGACGCGGCCCTACACGGTGAACACCGTGGACGAGCATCTCGACATGCTCATGGTCTGTCATCATCTGGACTCGCGTATTCCGGAGGATGTCGCCTTTGCCGAGAGCCGTATCCGGCGCGAGACCATCGCGGCTGAGGATATCCTGCACGATCTCGGCGCCTTCTCCATGATCGCTTCGGACAGCCAGGCTATGGGCCGGGTGGGCGAGGTCGTGATCCGCACCTGGCAAACCGCCGACAAGATGAAGCGTCAGCGCGGTCGACTGGCCGAGGAAAGCGGCGACAACGACAATTTCCGTGTTCGGCGTTACATTGCCAAGTACACGATCAATCCGGCGATAACCCACGGCATTGCCGAACATGTGGGCTCGGTCGAAGTGGGCAAGCTCGCCGATCTCGTCCTCTGGAAGCCCATGTTCTTCGGCGTAAAGCCCGATCTGATCGTCAAGTGCGGGACGATCGCCGGTGCGGCCATGGGCGACCCGAACGCATCGATTCCGACACCGCAGCCCGTCCACTACCGTCCGATGTTCGGAAGCTTTGCTAGGTCGATGCGCGCAAGTGCCGTGACCTTCGTATCCGCATCGGCACTCGACGCCGGTATCGGACCGGCGCATGGGCTCGAAAAGCCGCTGCTGCCGGTGTCGGGAACGCGCTCCGTCGCCAAGACCGACATGATCCTCAATGGCGCCACGCCCCACATGGAGGTCGATCCCGAGACTTACGAGGTGCGCGCCGATGGCGAATTGTTGACCTGTGAACCCGCGGAGGAACTCGCCATGGCCCAACGCTACTTCCTGTTCTGATCATGCGCCGCGCGACCCAAGTTATCGAAGCGGGCCAATGGCCCGAAGATGCGGCGGTGGCGATCGTCACACTCGACTATGACGATCGCTTTCGCAGGCGGATTCGCCTGGTGGACGACGCGGGCGAGGCGTTCCTGCTCGACCTGGCGGAGGCCACCCGGCTGGCGGATGGCGATGGTCTGCGCCTTGAGGACGGTGGTCTCGTTCGCGTGTGCGCCGCCGAAGAGGATGTCGTCGATTTGCGGTGCCACGGCCTGCGGGAAGCGGCCCGAATCGCGTGGCACATCGGCAATCGTCATATCCCGATTCAGGTGTTGGACGACGGCGTGCTCCGTATCCGCGCAGATCACGTGATCGTCGAAATGGCAGAGCGGCTTGGCGCGCACGCCGAAGCGAAGTGCGCGCCCTTCGCGCCCGAACCCGGCGCCTATGCAGAAGGACACCATGGTGGGCATGGACACGATCACGACCATTGAAGCGGGACTCGCTGGCGGTCGTCTTCAGCGCCTGTTCACCTGGCTGTCACCGTCGTTTCCCGTTGGTGCCTTCAGCTATTCGCACGGTCTTGAGGCGGCGGTCGAGACGGGTCTTGTTTCCGATCGAGATTCACTCGTGGGGTGGATCGAGGCAATCGTGTCCGTCGGGGCGGGACGCATGGATGCCGCCCTGTTTCTTGCCGCCCACGCGGGCATCGAGACCGGAGATCGTACAAACCTTGCCTGGGCCCTGGAGCGCGGCGACACCATGCTTGCCTCGTCGGAGCTCGGTCTCGAGACGAGCGCGCAGGGAAAGGCGTTTGTCGCGGCGGCGGCTCGAATCTGGCCTGCGGAAGGGATTGCCCGCCTCGTGGAGATCGCATGCGAAAACGAACGCGAGATAGCCTATCCCGTGGCCGTGGGTGCTGTCGCCGCCGCCCATTATATTCCCGCCGCACCCGCACTCGAAGCGTACCTGCATGCCTTTGCGGCGAACATCGTCTCGGCGGGCGTGCGGTTGATCCCGCTCGGTCAAACCGATGGCCTCTGCGCGATTTCCGAGTTGGAATCCGTGATCATCGAGGCCGTTCGGTCGGCGCTGGTCGCGGACCGGGAGGATATCGGCTCGGCGACCGTCATGGTCGATTGGGCCTCCACCTATCATGAAACCCAGTACACGAGGTTATTCCGGTCATGAGCAAACCGTTTCGCGTTGGTATCGGCGGTCCCGTCGGCACGGGAAAGACCGCATTGATGGATGCGCTGTGCAAGCGTCTGCGCGACGATTACGACATCGCCGCCATTACGAACGACATTTACACCGAGGAAGACGCGCAGTTTCTTACGCGTTCGGGTGCGTTGCCGCCGGAGAGGATCAGGGGTGTGGAGACAGGGGGTTGTCCGCACACCGCGATCCGCGAGGATGCCTCGATGAACCTCGCCGCAATTGCCGACATGATCGAACTGTTTCCGGCGCTCGACATCGTTTTGATCGAGTCCGGCGGCGACAACCTTGCGGCGACCTTTTCACCGGAATTGGCGGACATCACGATCTACGTGATCGATGTATCCGCAGGGGACAAGATCCCGCGCAAGGGCGGGCCGGGAATTACGCGTTCGGACCTTCTGGTCATCAACAAGACCGATCTGGCCCCGCTGGTCGGTGCGGACCTGGGTGTGATGGACAGGGATTCGAGAAAAATGCGCGGAGAGCGGCCTTTCCTGTTCACGAACCTCAAGGCGGGCAAAGGCCTGGAAGACGTTGCATGTTTTGTTCTTGAGGCCGGCGGCTTGATCGAGCGTGCCGAGGATGCGAAAGACGGTCCGCCTGTCGCGAGTGCGGCCGAGTAAGCCTGAAAACGGAGAAGCCCCATGAAGTACGTTGCCACAATCGCCCACGAGACCGGCGTTCCCCACGATGGCGGAGCGCTGCACCCGATCCTCGGTCTCGATCACATGCTGATCGTCGTCGCGATCGCGGCCGGAATCGGCGCGCTCGCGTTCTGGCGCCGCTGAACGCCCGTACCCGCTAGAAGTTGTAGGGGCTTTCCTCGGGCGTCGGCGGCTCCGCCTGCGCCTTGTCCTTTTCCGCCAGGTAGTTCTGGTTCACGTACCAGACCCGGTAGTCGAGGAAGCGCACCGGCTTGTAGCGCGGAGGGTTGTCCGGGCTGACACAGGTCGGCAGCGGCTCGGCCACCGTGTCCCAGGTCGGGCTGTAGAAGAACGCCAGCGAGTAGCGGTCGTGCTTCGGCGGGATCACCCGGTGCGGGGTTGCCATGAACCGGCCGTTCGTCCAGCGGTTCAGGAACTCGCCCGTGTTGATGATGATCGCGCCCTCGACCCAGTTCGCCGGCAGCCAGCGGCCGGACTGGGTCCGGATCTGCAGGCCCGGTGTATCGGTGACGGGGAGCAGGGTGATGAAGCCGTGGTCGCGGTGCGGCGCGATCCCGAACTGGTTGTCTTCTTCCTCGCCGTCCGCGGCCGGATAGTGCTGGTTGCGTGTCGTCCAGAGCGGATCGTCGAACATGCCGTCGAAATAGTCCGCCGGCAGGTCCAGCGCCCGGGCGTAGAGGGGGAGCAGCCGCTCGCCCATCTTTTCCATCGCGTTGTAGTACTCGAGCATCTCGGCCTTCCAGCCGGGAAGCAGGCCTTCGTCAGGCCACTGGTTCGGGCCGAAATACTGCATGCCGAGCCCGGCCTCCACTGCGGGGTGGTTGGTCGGGCGTTCGCGCACGATGCGCAGCATCTCGTTCAGGTCGGGCTTGGAGTTCTTGTTGACCGTCGAGGACACATAGATCGTCGATTTCGGCGGCACATAGTTCTCATGCTTGCGCTTCTCGGCGTCGGGCAGGTCGAAGAACCGCTTGAGGTTCCCGTGTGCGCGCTCGATCAGTTCGCGCGGCACGCCGTGGTTCACGGCGAAATAGAAGCCCACATTCTCCTGGGCGTGGCGCAGCTCGGCGGCCAGTGCCTCCAGCGCGCCGTCCTCGCCGGCCAGGTAGGGGCCAAAGTCGAGGATCGGAATTTCCTCGTCGGCGAATTCCTCGGGAATCAGGTTCTCGGCGTGCGACATGGGTCTGTGTCCTCTTTTGTCGTGCCTGCGGGCCGCCCGCGCGTCGCGGAGGCACCGATTTCGGCTATCATGCCGCTCGCGCGCACGAATGCCAACGCGGAAACCGACACGCACGCGCAACATGCAGGTGCGGGATGGGAGAACAGGAATGCCCGAACGTTTCGACTATTTCGACCCGGCCGCGCTGCCTGACGACGCGCGCGCGGTGTACGAACGGATCATGGGCGAGCGGGGATACCTTCCGGGGCCGTACCTCTTCTGGCTCGCTGCGCCGGAGTTCACTGACCGGATCGAGCCGGTCGAGGAGCATCTTCGTTACGGCGTGTCGCTGGAGGAACGGATCGTCGAGGTCGCCGTGGTCACGGTCGCCCGGCACTGGCGTGCCGCCTATGTCTGGACGTCCCATGCCCCGGTGGCTGTGAAGACCGGAGTCGCTGCCGACGCCGTGGAGGCGATACGGACCGGCGCGTCACCTGCGTTCGGCCGTGAGGACGAAGGCGTGTGCCATGCATTCTGTGCCGCACTTCTGTCCGGACAGGGTGCGAACGACGAGGTGTGGGCGCGTGCGAACGAGACGTTCGGGGCCCGCGGGGTCAACGAATTGCTCGGGCTGCTGGGGTTCTACACCTCGGTCTGCCTGACCATGGTTGCCTACCGGATGCCGACCAAGAACGGCGAGCCGGACCCGTTCGCGTAAGCGCGGCGAGATTTTGTACTTTGAGCTGCCGCGCGAATGCGGCGCAGGTTCCAGCGAGGGGAAGCAGACGATGACACAGTGGGTACGTTTCGAGGCGAACGGTGCGACCGGGTTCGGTGTGCTGGACGGAAACGCGATCGCGGTCCACTCCGGCGACATGTTCGCGGCAGCGGACGCAACGGGCGAGACCCTCGCCGCAAGCGACGTGTCGCTGCTGGCTCCGTGCGTTCCCGGAAAGTTCGTCGCGCTGTGGAACAACTCGGCATCGGCTGCCGACAAGCAGGGGCTCGACAAGCCGGAGTACCCGCTGTTCTTCCTCAAGCCCGCGACGAGCTATCTCGGCCCCGGTGCGGTGATCCGTAAACCGGCATCTTATGACGGCCCGCAATGGGCGCGCGCCAAGGGATTCGACACTTTCGGCGTGTTCGGGCCGGCGATCGTGACCGGTGCCGACCTGTCGGGCAGCGCGATCCGTGCCGAACTGAACGGGCGCGAACGCCAGAACTATCCGGTGTCCGACCTGTTCATGCAGCCGGCGGAGATCGTCTCGAAGCTCTCGCAGTCGATGACGCTGGAGCCGGGCGACCTGATCGCGTGCGGCACCGGTCCGGGCGCCCTGCCCATGAAGCCGGGCGCGACGATCGACGTGATCATCGACGGCGTCGGCACGCTGTCGAACACCTACGAGGAATAGCGCGTCCCGCCGGCGGTCAGGCGTCGATCACCGCCGTCACAAGTGCGCCGTCGAGCAGGAGCGACGTCACGCCAACGCAGGTGCTCGATGCCGAGTTCTCGCCGCCGTAGAAGTCCATCATCGCCTTCATGATCGCCGGGCGGTCGCCGGGTTCGAGATCGACGACGAACACGCGCTGGCGGACGATGTCTGCCGGAGTCGCACCGACAAGCGCCAGCGACTGCCGGATCGTGTCGTAGATGTAGGCCATCTGTGCGCCGAGGTCGCCGGGGGCGACCAGGTTGCCGTCGATATCGCCTGCGACCAATCCGGACAGGTGGATCGTCTTGCCGCCCTCGCTCGTCACGAGATTGGTGAAGTGGGGCTTGTTCCAGAGAAACTCCGGTCGGATCCGTTCGATGGTGGCGGGCATGAATTCACTCCTCCTTGTGCAGGCAACTATGGGGGACGGCCGGAATGTTGGGAACCGTGACGCGGTGCGTGACAATGGACGGCCACTTGCTACCGACCTAGAGTGCGAGAAAGCACTTAGAACGGGGAGGATGCCATGTTCAACGCCACCGCCGACAAGATCATGCCGACGGCGCTCATCGGATCGCTGCCGCGGCCGTCCTGGTACACCGCGACCCTGGGCCCGCGTTCCTTCCTCGATGCCATGGTGCACGCGCCCTACCGCGAGCAGTACACAGATGCGGTCGCCATGTACCTGCACGACCAGGACGTGGCAGGCCTCGACATCCTGACGGACGGCGATGCGCGATTTGACAACGATGTCGGCGGCCAGAGCTGGCCCCGTTATCCGCTGTTTCACATGTCTGGCCTCGACCGCGACAACCCCGTTCCGGCCGAGCGCGGAAGTGCCGGTGTCCTGTTCGAGCGCGGGCACATCCTGCACGACTACCTGGAGGCGCGTGTCACGCCGTCGATCATCGGTCCCGTCGGTCCGGGCAACTTGCAATACGCCGAGCTCTGGAAAACGGCCCAGCGGCTGACCCGCAAGCCGGTGAAGTTCGGCACGATCACCCCGGAGCTCGTCGCCTATCTGGTCCGTGACAACTACTACAAGAGCCTGCGCGAGCGGATCTGGGCGTTCTCCGATGC
>JAYPUG010000074.1:0-8779 GCA_038133965.1 Rhodospirillaceae bacterium
GATTCTCGGAGCGCGTGATCTTTCGTGAAATGTTCCTCAAGGGGCTGACCCTGCTCGACCTGCGCGACGAAGGCGCCGATGTGGAACTGACCATGTCGCACATCGCGGCGATGCAGGAAGTCCGCAACCTCCTGGAGACGGTCGGCGTGCCGGAGGTCGTGGCCTCACCCGAGGTGGATATCGCACGCTAGGAGCCGGGCATGACAGGCGACAAGGGCGATCCCAAGGTGCCCGCCGGGCGTTCGAGCGGCGCGGAGGTCGAGGCGTTTCTCCAGAAGGTCGCAGCGACTCCCATGTCGCGGCCAGCTGGCCGGCGCGGCCGTTTGCTCTTCGCCATCGATGCGACCGCGAGCCGCGAGCCGACCTGGGACCTCGCCTGCCAGATCCAGTCAGAGATGTTTACCGATACCGACGACATCGGCGGCCTCGACGTGCAGCTCGCCTTCTACCGGGGATTCGGCGAGATGAAGGTCACCAAGTGGCTGGATTCGGCCGATGAGCT
This sequence comes from Rhodospirillaceae bacterium, assembly GCA_038133965.1. GTDB lineage: Bacteria > Pseudomonadota > Alphaproteobacteria > UBA6615 > UBA6615 > JAYPUG01. Next base: position 503 of record JAYPUG010000074.1, read on the forward strand.
GGTGCGCCGAATGGTCAAGGTACGCTGCCTGGCGGGACGGACCCAGATCCGCAAGCTGTTGCGCCATGCGCTGCGCGAGACCGAGCGGCGGAATGTCGATGCGCTGGTCTTCGTCGGCGATGTGGTCGAGGAGGATATCGACGAGCTCGGGCACATGGCGGGCAAGCTCGGTCTTGTCGGCACGCCGGTGTTCGTGTTCCACGAGGGCGGCGAACCGGTCTCGCGGCGGGCGTTCGAACAGGTTGCACGGCTGTCGGGCGGCGCATACTGCAGCTTCGATGCCGGCAGCGCACAGCAACTCCGCGATCTCCTGGCGGCAGTTGCGGTCTTCTCCGCCGGCGGGCGGCCCGCGCTCGATGATTTGAGCAGGAAACGGGGTGGCCAGGTGTTGCAGATCGCTGACCAGATGCGCGGCAAGCGCTAGGATCGAGGGATGCTTCCCTGGCTGATATTCGCCATCTGCCTGCTCGTCGGGCTGTGGCTCGTCGGGCGCTGGTTCGTGAATGCGCAGCCGGCGGACATTCTGCGTGCGCTCCGCTGGTTGGGCGGCACCTTCCTGGTGGTCGGGCTGGTCGCCATCGCACTGTCCGGGCGTTGGAACCTCGCATGGGCGCTCGCGTTTCCCGCGATACCTCTGCTGATGCGGCTGCGCGCGATTGCCGCCATGCGCCGAAACGCAAGGGGGCCGCGGCCCGGCCAGGAAAGCACCGTCGAGACCCGCTTTCTGCGCATGACGCTCGACCACGATACGGGCGACATGGACGGGGACGTGCGCGAGGGGCCGTTTGCCGGCCAGACGCTCTCCGGGATGGCGCTCGGCGACCTGATCGCGCTCTGGCGCGCTTGTGCACAGGCGGACGAGACGTCCCGCACCGTTCTGGAAAGCTATCTCGACCGGCATCAGCCCGACTGGCGTGACGTTGTCGGCCCGGACGGCCCAGGCGCGCACGAGCGGACGGGCAGGGCGGAAAGCCCCTGGAATCGCGATGGCATGGATGCGGACGAGGCGCGCGCGATCCTGGGCGTGGGGCCCGATGCGACAACTGAAGAGATCGAGGCGGCGTGGCGGCGCGAGATGAAGCGTGCGCACCCCGACCAGGGCGGCTCGGACTGGATGGCGGCCAAGGTGAATCAGGCCAAGGATACCCTGTTGAAAGGCCGCTAGGCCCGTGCTTGCGCGGCATCGCTGCGCTATGGCACAAGTCCGAACCACGCCGCCCGGCCACCGCACACGAGACCGACGCGAGATAGATGGCAAACCGCGTACGCAAGGCGATCTTTCCCGTCGGCGGCATGGGCACGCGCTTTCTGCCGGCGACCAAGGCAATGCCGAAGGAAATGCTACCGGTCGTGGACCGGCCGCTGATCCAGTACGCAGTCGATGAGGCCCGTGCGGCCGGGATCGAACAGTTCATCTTCGTGACGGGCCGGGGCAAGGGCGCGATCGAGGATCATTTCGACCACAGCATTGAACTCGAGACCGCGCTTGAGGGCCGTCAGAAAACGGCGGAGCTTGCGGATGTCCGGGAAACGCTCCTGCCCGCCGGGAACATCGCCTATGTCCGCCAGCAGGAACCGCTGGGGCTGGGGCACGCAGTGTGGTGCGCGCGACATCTTGTCGGTGATGAACCCTTTGCCGTGCTCCTCGCTGACGATTTGATCCAGGCGGATACGCCGGCGCTCAAGCAGATGGTCGATGTCTTCGCCGAGACCGGCGGGAACGTGATTGCCGCGATGGAAGTGCCCGGCGCGCACACCGAGCGCTATGGCATCATCGATTCCGGCGACGCGACGGGCGATGTGCGCCCGGTGAAGGGGCTTGTCGAGAAGCCACCGCTCGGAACTGCGCCGTCGAACCTTGCTGTCATCGGCCGCTATATCTTGATGCCCGAGGTGTTCGATGAGCTCGCACGCCAGGAGACGGGCGCGGGCGGCGAAATCCAGCTGACCGATGCGATGGCGCGGCTGATCGGACGCCAGCCCTTCCATGGTCTCGCCTTCGAAGGGCGTCGGTTCGATTGTGGCGACAAGCTGGGCTTCCTAGAAGCGAATATTGCATTCGCGCTGGCGCGCGACGATCTGGGGCCGGGCATGCGGAGCCTGATCGACCGTCTCGGGAGCGATGACGCATGAAGATCGCGATGGTCGGGACGGGCTATGTGGGGCTCGTGTCCGGCGCCTGCTTCTCCGAGTTCGGCTGGGACGTCGTCTGCGTCGACAACAATGCCGAGAAGATCGCGATGCTCGAGGGCGGTCGCATGCCGATCTACGAGCCGGGTCTCGATGACCTCGTGGAACGCAATGTCGCGGCGGGCCGGCTGACCTTCACCACCGACCTGGCCTCGGCCGTGCGCGAGGCGGAGGCGGTCTTCATCGCCGTGGGCACGCCGTCGCGTCGCGGTGATGGACATGCGGACCTAAGCTACGTCTTCCAGGCGGCCGAAGAAATTGCCCGCGCGGCGGACGGCTACACGGTCGTGGTCACGAAATCGACCGTCCCGGTTGGGACAGGGCGCGAGGTGCTTCGGCGGATACGCGATGTGCGGCCCGATGCCGAGATAGAGATCGCGTCGAACCCCGAGTTCCTGCGTGAGGGTTCGGCAATCGAGGACTTCAAACGACCTGATCGCGTGGTCATCGGTGCGGACAGCGAACGCGCGCTCGACACGGTTGCGCAGCTCTATAGGCCGCTGTTCCTGCGTGACACGCCGATCGTGCGCACAACGCTGGAGACGGCCGAACTCATCAAGTACGCCGCGAACACGTTCCTGGCGACAAAGATCACCTTCATCAACGAGTTCGCGGACCTGTGCGAGAAGGTCGGAGCCGACGTGCAGGACGTGGCGAAGGGTATCGGCCTCGACGGACGCATCGGCTCGAAGTTCCTGCATGCCGGGCCGGGCTATGGCGGCTCGTGTTTCCCGAAGGATACGGAAGCTCTGGTGCGCTCCGCGCGCGATGCAGGGGCCCCTGTCTCCATCGTCGAGCAGGTCGTGCAGGTGAACAACCAGCGCAAGGAAGCGATGGCCCGCAAGATCATTTCGGCCTGCGGCGGCGATGTATCGGGCAAGGCGATCGCGGTGCTCGGGCTGACGTTCAAGCCCAATACCGATGACATGCGGGAATCGCCCAGCCTGGTGATCGTTCCCCGCCTCATGGAAGCCGGCGCCACCGTGCGTGCGTTCGATCCCGTCGGTATGGACGAAGCCAGGAAGCTCATGGACGGGCCGGTCTGGTGCCGGGACGCCTATGACGCCATGGACGGAGCCGACGCGGTTGCGATCGTCACCGAATGGAACGAGTTCCGCGCACTGGACCTCGGCCGGGCCCGGTCATTGCTCAAGCAGCCGGTGATGATCGACCTGCGCAACATCTACCGGCCGGATCAGATGCGTGATGCCGGTTTCACCTACGTGTCCATCGGCCGCGCAGCGGTCGAGGCAGCCTAGGAACGCGCGATGGCCGGGAACCGAACGCTCGACCCCACGATACTCCGCGAATACGACATTCGCGGGGTCGTCGGCGAAACGCTGTCTGTCGAGGATGCGCAGGCAATCGGACGCGCCTTCGGCACCTGCGTGGTCGAGAGCGGCGGCGACCGGATCGCGCTCGGCTACGACGGCCGCCTGACATCGCCCGAACTTGCCGAAGCCGTTGCGGAAGGGCTGGTTGCGTGTGGACTGTCGGTCTGCCGTATCGGCATGGGCCCGACGCCGATGCTGTCCTTCGCAATACGTCATCTCGACACCGGGTCCGGCATCATGGTGACGGGCAGCCACAACCCGCCGGACTACAACGGCTTCAAGATGACGCTCGCCGGGAAGCCGTTCTTCGGCGACGCAATCCAGCGCCTCGGCGCAATTGCCAAGGCGGGCAGCTTCGCGGACGGCTTGGGCAGCATCCAGGACCTCGACGTCCGCGACGATTACGTCGCCGTCCTCGCACGCGAACACCAGCCGATGCGGATGGCGCGTGTCGCCTGGGATCCGGGCAACGGTGCAGCGGGCGAGGTTCTGAACCTTCTCTGCAGCGAGATGCCCGGACACCACTACATCATCAACGGCATCGTGGATGGCACGTTCCCCGGGCACCATCCCGACCCCACGGTGGCGGAAAACCTCGTCGAACTTCAGGCACATGTCGCCGACAACGAATGTGAACTGGGCATCGCGTTCGATGGCGACGGCGACCGTGTGGGTGTGGTCGATGGCAAGGGGCGCATCCTGTGGGCCGACCAGCTCATGATGCTGTTTGCAGAGGATGTCCTTCGCGACGATGCCGGCGCGACCATTATCGCCGACGTGAAATCGAGCCAGGCCCTGTTCGACGAGATCACCCGTCTGGGGGGTGTCGCCACAATGTGGAAGACGGGACACTCGCTCATCAAGTCCAAGATGTCCGAGACCGGGGCGCCGCTAGCAGGAGAGATGAGCGGGCATATCTTTTTCGCCGACCGCTATTTCGGTTTCGACGATGGCCTGTACGCCGCCGTGAGGCTGCTGGCCCTGCTCGAGCGCAGAGGGACTTCGCTGGCGGATCTGCGCGATACGCTGCCCGATGTCTGCAACACGCCCGAGCTCAGGTTCCCGTGCACGGAAGACCGCAAGTTCGCCGTGATCGAAGAGGTCGAGGCCCGGCTCGCCGCGGCGGGCGCCGACGTGACCGGGATCGACGGCGTACGGGTCAACACAGACGATGGCTGGTGGCTGCTGCGCGCGTCGAACACGCAGGATGTTCTCGTGGCGCGGTGCGAGGCGGGCAACGAGGACGGCCTTGCCCGCCTGAAACAAGACTTATCCGCGCAACTCGCCGAGAGCGGTATCGAAGCGCCCGAAGGCCTGTGAGCTGCGCGTTCGCGTGCGCACCGGTCGTTTCCGCAAGGTTCTCGTCAAATGAGAAGTTCCGCGGTTTCCGGTTCGCCGCGAGGCCGGCAGGCCATAGCCTGAGCGTGAGCTTTCTGACGGGAAGACGAATATGAGACTGGGTTACTTCGCGATGCCGGTGCACCCGCTGCACCGCAACTACACCGAGACGCTCAAGGAGGATCGCGCAGCGGTCATCCTGTGCGACGAGCTCGGGTTCCACGATGCCTTCATCGGCGAGCACCTGACCGACAAGGCCGAGAGCATCACGAACTCGATGATCTTCCAGGCCTCGCTGATCCACTCGACGAAACAGATCAAGCTCGGCACCGGCACGACGAACCTGTCGCACACGCACCCGGTCCTGGTCGCGACCCATGCGGCGATGCTCGATCACCTGGCGGAGGGCCGGTTCATCCTCGGAATAAGCGCGGGTGCGCTCCGTTCCGATGCCGAGGCGCTGGATATCCTCGACGAGGACCGCAACCAGCTGTTCGCGGAGTCGATCGACGTGATCCTGGAGGTTTGGAACCGCGAGCCGCCCTACGACATCGACCTGCCGGGCAATCGGTTCAAGGTGACGACCGCGACTTCCATGTTCGAGGAGGTGGGGGTCGGCATCATGCCGAAGCCCTACCAGCAGCCGCGGCCCGAGATCGTCGGGACGGTGGTCGCGCCGTTCTCGAAGGGCGTGATCTCGATGGGCGAACGCGATTTCCACCCGCTGTCCGCGCATTTCCTGCACGCCAACTGGCTGAACAGTCACTGGGACAATTACCGCCAGGGCAGGGAGAATGCGGGTGCCGTGCCCGACCGTGGCGACTGGCGCGTCGCGCGCGCGATCTTCGTGTGCGACGACGAGGCCACGGCGCGCAGCTACGGCGGCGAGGACCCGGCGAGCCCCTACCGGTTCTATTACAGCCAGATCTTCAAGAAGCTGAAGCGCTCGAACCGTCACGCCGTGTTCAAGCGGACGCGCGACGAGGACGAGGAGGCGATCACGCTCGACCGCATCCTCGAGGACTTCGTCATTCGCGGATCCGTGAACGAGGTCGCGGACCGCATCATCGAGTTGCACGAGGCGACGGGCGGGTTCGGCGAGATCGTCTATGCGGGCATCGACTGGGCCGACGAAACGCTTGCGCGGCGTTCGATGCAGCTCATGGCCGAAGAGGTCATGCCGAAGGTGAACGCGGCCGTCGCGCAAGGCGAGGCCGCGGACTGACGCGCTTAGCCGGTTGCGGCGTTCCGTCGGCGGATCATGAACGGCGCGCAGGCGGTGAACACATCGATCCCGTCCTGGTTCGTCAATACGGCGCGGGTCTGAACGAGGCCCCGGTCGGGCTTGCTCCGCGATGGCCGGAGGACCTCGATCTCGAGACGGCCGGAAAGCGTGTCGCCCGGCCGGACCGGCGCGAGCCAACGCAGTTCATCGACACCGGGCGAGCCCATCGACGCACAGCGCACCAGAAGCCCGTCCACCAGCAGACGCATGAAGATCGAACCCGTGTGCCAGCCGGACGCGATCAGGCCCCCGAAATGGGTCTGGGCCGCCGCTTCGGCGTCGATGTGGAAGGGTTGCGGATCGAAGCGGGTCGCGAACTCGACGATTTCCGACTCTTCGACCCGATAGGTGCCCAGGTCGATGACCTGGCCTTCGGACAGGTCTTCCAGGTGAAGTACGGACATGGCTTCCTCACGCAAACGACTGGCCGCATGCCGGGGCGGCAGACGACGGGCTATCGTAGCCGTTGCCCGCAAGCCGATACATGGGGGGACGCCAGATGATCTTACCGGACCGGAAGTTCTTTTTCTACGGAACGCTGCTCGATCGCGACGTGCGATATGCGGTCCTGGGCCGGTCCGCGCGAAACCTGACCTTGCGCACGGGCGAACTGCGTGGACAGCGGCGTGTGCGGGCGCCCGGGCGCAGCTACCCCGTTCTTGTGTCGGATTCCGGCGGGTGCGTGCCGGGGCTCCTGTGTGAGAGCGTGACGCAGACAATCTTCCGGCGCCTCATGGAATTCGAGGGGGCGATGTACCGGGCGGCACCCTGCATCGTTTTCCTGCCGGACGGCTCGCAGGTGGCTGCGGCGGTGTTCGCGGCGTGCCGTGCGATGCCGGCGAACCTGCCGGACTGGGATTTCGAAGAGTGGCGCCGGTGTTCGAAACGCCGTTTCCTGGCCGGGCTCGATCGCGAGGTGCCGCGCGCGGCGGCGCGCAGCTAGCGGTTGGCGTTGGCCATCTGGATATCGCCGTCCGGAGTGACCATGACGCAGGGCGAACCCGAACCGCGAAGCTGGCGGCACATGTCGCGCGCCGCGTCCTCGTTCATGCCGACGATGCGCGCCCGGTAAAGCGTATCCGGTGCGTCGCTGACGGGCAGGACCTCGATCGTCGCAGAGGAGGGGAGGCCGCGGAGATGCAGCGTGGCCTGTCCGGCTGCCGTCCGTGCGCTTCCGAAACCCCGGAAGGCACCGACCTGAACGCCCCAGTCGCGCTCGGGGTCGCCTGATCCCAGGGTCGTGCGTGCAGGGGGCGGCGGAGGCACGGTGACGGGCATGCCCGGGACCGGCGGCTTGGACACGGGCGCCGCTGCGACGGTCGATGCCTCCAGCGCCTTCGCCCAGGAACGGTTCAGCAGGGACGCCATATGCGTGTCGCGCGACTGGCCGGTTCTTCCCCCGAACACGACGCCGATCAGGCGAACGCCGTCACGCTCGGCGGAGGCGACAAGATTGAAGCCCGAGGCGCGGATGTAGCCCGTCTTGATGCCGTCCATGCCGTCGTAGGTGCGCAGGAGCTTGTTGTGGTTGGCATAGGTCCGCTGGCCGTACGAGAAGTTCAGGTCGGAGAAGTAGTCGTAGTAGCCCGGGAACCAGTCGAGCAGGGCCTTGCCCAGCGTCGCCATGTCGCGTGCGGTGCTTTTCTGTCGGCTGTTGGGAAGTCCCGAGGCGTTCATGAAGACGGTGCGCGTCATGCCCAGTTCGCGCGCGCGCCGTGTCATCAGACGGGCGAACTCGATCTCGGTGCCGCCGATCGCTTCGGCAACGACCGTAGCGACGTCGTTCGCCGACTTGATGGCAAGTGCGCGTATCGCGTCCTCGACCCCGATGGTCTCACCGACGGCGAGGCCCAGCTTGGACGGTGCCTGGCCTGCGGCACGCCGCGAAACGGGTAGTCTTTGATCGAGCGTGAGCTTGCCATTCTCGAGCGCCTCGAAGACCATGAACAGCGTCATCATCTTCGTGAGCGATGCGGGAAAATTCCTTGTGTCGGCGTTTCGCGCGTAGAGGACCTCGCCCGAGCCGGCGTCCATGACGAAGGCGGCATAGCGTGCCTTCGCGTCCGGTGCTGCGAACGCGGACACGATCACAAACAGCAGGACAGCCGGGAGCAGCCGCCACCGCGACGC
>JAYPUG010000075.1:0-8731 GCA_038133965.1 Rhodospirillaceae bacterium
CTCGACCGTGGCGTGATCGAGCGCCACGGCCGTGACGTCGCCCAGCGCGATGGCGCCGATCACCTCGCCCTGGCGCGCAGTGCCCACCAGCGCACCCGAGGCGGTACGCAATTCCACCGTTCCGGCCGCGACGACGAAGCCGGAATCGTCGTCGTCGCCGGCGCGTAGCAGGTATTCGCCGTCGGGAAAGATGCGGGTGCGTGCGGGAAGGTTCGTCATGCGGGATCGCCGGAGGGACAAGGACACGGGACGCGGCCGGCAAGAGCCACGCCGCGAATGTACCCGGATGCCGCGTGCCCCGCTAACCGGCCCGGGGCGGCCTCGCGGTGTCGTGAAGTCGGCGCGTGGGCCGCTTCGGGATGGCGCGTCCGCGCCCTTCCTGCTATTCAGGCGCCGCAATCGGCACGTATCCGACATGCAGGAGAAAACCATGAGCGTTCAGGAGCTTCCCGCGCGCAAGGACGGCGAGTCCCGGACCGCCGAGTTCACGCGCACGACGAAGGAGACCGACATTTCCGTCGCGGTGAACCTCGACGGGACCGGCGCCTATGATGTCGAGACGGGCATCGGGTTCCTCGACCACATGCTCGAACAGCTCTCGCGACACTCCCTGATCGACCTCAGGGTCCGCGCGAAGGGCGACCTGCACATCGATTTCCACCACACGACCGAGGATGACGGCTACGCCGTGGGAGAGGCGATTTCGGCCGCGCTGGGCGACCGGCGCGGCATCCGCCGCTATGGCGATGCGCTGGTGCCCATGGACGAGACGCTGACCCGCGTCGCGCTCGACGCCTCGAACCGGCCGTACCTGGTCTGGCGGGTGCCGTTCACCCGCGACAAGCTGGGCGAGATGGACACCGAGCTCTTCCAGGAGTTCTTCAAGGCGCTCGCCCAGGCGGCGGGGCTGACGCTGCACGTCGAGACGCTGTACGGCGAGAACAACCATCACATGGTCGAGTCCTGCTTCAAGGGGCTGGCGCGCGCGTTGCGCACGGCGGTGGAGGTCGATCCCCGCCGTGCCGACGATGTGCCCTCGACCAAGGGCGTCCTGGGCGGCACGCAGGGCGCGTGATGCGCCCCGCTGCTGCGGGACGGCGGGCGATGACGGAACCGGAAAACAGCACGGACCGCGTGGCGGCGCGGCGCGCCGAGACCACGGCCGAGGCGCTTCCCACCATGGTCAGCGCGGCGGACCACGGCCCGCTGGTGCGGGCGCGCAAATGGTGGGTCGATCGCATGGTCGCGTCCCGGGCGCGGCGCGCGGAGGCGCGGCTGCGCGCCATGCCAGTGCTCTGGGACCTGATGACCGAGGCGGCGGCGGGCACGGCGGTGACCGGCGCGTCCTGGTCCGACTATCTCACCCTCTACGAGCAGGTGCGCACATTCCGCCCGCGCGAAATCCTCGAATGCGGGACGGGCATCTCGACGGTCGTGCTCGCATTTGCGCTGCTCGAGAACGCGGCGGAGGACGGCGCGGCTCCGGGGCGCGTGACCTCGATGGAGGACGACCGCGACTGGTTCGAGACGGCGCAGTCGCGCCTGCCCGAAACGGTGGCGGAGGTGGTGGACCTGGTCCACAGCCCCAAGACCGACGGGTTCTACAAGTGCTTCCGCGGCGTGCAGTACGAATCCCTGCCCGACCGGCCCTACGACTTCGTCTTCTCCGACGGGCCCGACCGCCATTCGCCGGTGAACGGCGACAAGCTGTTCAACCTCGACCTGATCCATGTGGTGCGCAGGTCCGAGCACCCCGTGCGCGCCGTCGTCGATAACCACTACCTGACCTTCTATATCCTGCAGAAGGTGTTCGGCGTGGCGCTCGCGCGCTACTCGGTCAGCCACAAGCTGATGTTCGTCGGCCCGGTGACGAAGCGCGATGTGCGCTTCCTGAAAAAGGAATCCTTCCTGCCGGATTTGCGCATTTTCGGCACGACGGAGCTCAAGCTCCGCATGGCGCGGGAGGACTGAGCGATGGGTCTGCGCGCCTTCACCGTTCACACGCGGGCCTGGTCGGCGGAGGCCGACGGCGATGCGCTGCTGATCAAGGAGGGGTTCTCCTGGCCGGCGCTGGTCTTCGGCCCGTTCTGGGCGCTCTGGCACGGCATGTGGAAGACGGCGATCGTGCTGTTCGCCGCCGCCATCGCGATCACGCTGGCCGCGACGCTGGGCGGGTTCAGCGGGGGCGCGGAGAGCGCGGTCTCCCTCGCCGTCCAGGCGGCGACGGGGCTGTGGGCGAACGACTGGCGGCGTCACGTGCTGGCGCGCAAGGGCTATGTGGAGACGACGGCCGTGCTGGCGCGCAACCTGCGCGACGCGGAAGAGCGGTTCCTGTTCTCTGCGCCGGGGGCCTGGGGCCGGGCGTGAGGGGCGGGGTCTGATGGAAACGGTCGCGATCATCGACTACGGCTCGGGCAACCTGCGCTCCGCGGCGAAGGCGTTCGAGCGCGCAGCGCGCGAGGCCGGGCTCGACCGGCGGATCGCCGTCACCGAGGATGCGGGCGTGGTCGCCGCGGCCGACCGGGTGGTGCTGCCCGGCGTGGGCGCCTATGGCGACTGCCGGGCCGGGCTGGAGGCGCGCGACGGGATGCTCGACGCGCTGGACGAGGCGGTGCGCGTGCGCGCGCGGCCGTTCCTCGGCATCTGCGTGGGCATGCAGCTCATGGCGACACGCGGGCTCGAACATGGCGAGACGCCGGGCTTCGGCTGGATCGCGGGTGAGGTGGTGGCGATCGAGCCGGAGGATTCCTCGCTCAAGATTCCGCACATGGGTTGGAACGAGCTCGACCTGCGGGCGACGGACCATCCGCTCTTCGCAGACTTCGCCGAGCCGCGCCCCCACGCCTACTTCGTCCACAGCTACCACCTGGCCGCGTCCGACGCGTCCGACGTGCTGGCGACGGTGGACTATGGCGGGACGCTCACGGCCGTGGTCGGCCGCGACAACATGGTCGGCACCCAGTTCCATCCGGAGAAGAGCCAGCGCACGGGGCTGGCGCTGATCACGGCGTTCCTGGAGTGGGCGCCATGACCGCAGGGAGGCGTTTGCCATGGCGGATGTAGCGGTCGAGCGGCTCTCGGAGTTCCGCGGCAACGACCTTGCCGACCTGTGCGATGCGGCCGAGGCCGCGATCGTTGGCGGCGGTGGCTTCGGCTGGCTGCAGCCGCCGCGCCGCGACGTGATGGAGGCGTATTGGCGCGGGACCCTTCTGGTGCCCGGGCGCACCGTCTTCATCGGCCGGCTGGACGGGGTCATTGCGGGGGCTGCGCAGCTGAACCGCCCGCGTCCGAACGCCGAATCCCAGTCCTTCGCCGTCAGTGTCTCGACGTTTTTCCTCGCGCCGTGGGCCCGCGGCCACGGGCTTGCGCCCGCGATCCTCGAGGCGTGCGAGGAGCTGGCGCGCCGCGAGGCCTACACCGTGCTCAACCTCGACGTGCGCTCGACCCAGGAGCGCGCGATCCAGATCTTCGAGGCGGCGGGATATCTGCGCTGGGGCGTGCACCCGAAATACGCGCGGGTGGCCGGCGAGTATGTCGAGGGCTATTTCTACACCAAGGACCTCTAGCCGAGGCGCAAGGGCGGTTTCGATGATCCTGTTTCCCGCGATCGATCTGAAGGACGGGGCCTGCGTGCGCCTGCTGCGCGGCGATATGGCGGCCGCGACCGTCTTCAACGACGACCCGGCCGACCAGGCGTGCGCCTTCGCGGCGGCGGGCGCGGACTGGCTGCACATGGTCGATCTGAACGGCGCGTTCGACGGTGAATCCGTGAACGGTGCGGCCGTGCGCGCGATCCTGGCGGTCACGCGGCCCGCGGGGATTTCCGTCCAGCTCGGCGGCGGCATCCGCACCGCCGATCACGTGTCGGCCTGGCTCGAGGCCGGGATCGACCGGGTGATCCTGGGCACCGCTGCGGTCAAGGACCCGGAGCTGGTGATCGCGTCGTGCCGCGCCCATCCGAGTCGCGTCGCCGTCGGCGTCGATGCGCGCGGCGGCCGGGTCGCGGTCGAGGGCTGGGCCGAGACCTCCGACCTGGAGGCGGTCGAGCTGGCGCGGCGGTTCGAGGATGCGGGCGTGGCGGCGCTGATCTACACCGATATCGAGCGCGACGGCGCGATGCAGGGCCCCAACGTCGAGGCTACGGTGGCGCTGGCGCGCGCGGTCTCGATCCCCGTGATCGCGTCGGGCGGCGTCTCGTCGCTGGCCGACGTGGAGGCGTTCCTGCCGCATGTGGCGGACGGGATCGCCGGTGTGATATCGGGCCGGGCGATCTATGATGGACGCATCGACCTGGCCGCCGCGCTGGCGCGCCTCAAGGAAGCGGGCTGATGCTCAAGGTGCGGATCATTCCCTGTCTCGACGTGAAGGACGGGCGCGTGGTGAAGGGGGTCAACTTCGTCGATCTGCGCGACGCGGGCGACCCGGTCGAGCAGGCCCAGGTCTATGACCGGGCGGGCGCGGACGAGCTGTGCTTCCTCGACATCACGGCCAGCCACGAGGACCGCGACATCATCTTCGACGTCGTGTCGCGCACGGCCGAGGCCTGTTTCATGCCGCTGACGGTCGGCGGCGGGGTGCGCACGGTCGAGGACATCCGCAAGCTGCTGCTGGCGGGCGCCGACAAGGTCTCGATCAACACCGCGGCCGTCCACAACCCGGAATTCGTGCGCGAGGCGTCCGAGAAGTTCGGCAGCCAGTGCATCGTCGTCGCCATCGACGCCAAGGCGGTCGATCCGGAAGCGGGCGGCGGCAAATGGGAGGTCTTCACCCATGGCGGGCGCAACGAGACGGGCCTCGACGCCATCGAGTGGGCGAAGCGCATGGAGGAGTATGGCGCGGGCGAGATCCTGCTGACCTCGATGGACCGCGATGGCACCAAGTCGGGCTTCGACGTGGCGCTGACCCGCGCGATTTCGGACGCGGTCTCTATCCCCGTGATCGCGTCGGGCGGGGTGGGCACTCTCGACCACCTGGTCGCGGGCGCGCGCGACGGCCATGCCTCGGCGGTGCTGGCCGCCTCGATCTTTCATTTCGGCGAGCATTCGATCGGTGAGGCGAAGGCGCACATGGCGGCGGCCGGCGTGGCCGTGCGGCCGGTCGATGAGATTCCTGCGGGAGAAGCGTGATGGCGAAGACGAAGACGGGCGAAGTGATCGATGCGCTCTACGCGGTGATCGAGGACCGGCGCGGCGCCGATCCGGACGAATCCTATACGGCGAAGCTGTTCGCCCGGGGACCGGAGAAGATCGCCCAGAAGTTCGGCGAGGAAGCGGTCGAGACCGTGGTCGCGGCGCTGCGCGAGGGCCCCGAGGCGCTGACGGCCGAGAGCGCCGACCTGATCTATCACCTCTGCGTGCTGTGGGCCGAGGCCGGCGTGCGGCCGGAAGATGTCTGGGCCGAGCTGGCCAGGCGCGAGGGGGTGTCGGGCCTTGCGGAAAAGGCGGGCCGCGCGAAGAAGGGGAAGTAATAGATGGCCTATGACGACCAGAACATCTTCGCGAAGATCCTGCGCGGCGAGATTCCCTGCGACAAGGTCTATGAGGATGCGCACGCGCTCGCCTTTCGCGACATCAACCCCCAGACCCCGACCCACGTGCTGGTGATCCCCAGGGGCGCCTATGTCTCGAACGACGATTTTACGGCGAACGCGTCCGACGAGGAAATCACGGGCTTTTTCCGCGCCGTGGGCACGGTCGCGCGCGAACTGGGGCTCGCCGAACCGGGCTACCGCATCCTCGCCAACCATGGCGAGGGCGGCGGCCAGGAAGTGCCGCACTTCCATGTCCACATCCTTGGCGGGCGGCGCGTCGGACCGATGGTCGCGCCACCCCGGGATTAGCGGGCACACCGGATACCCGGCCACGCGAGGCCCCGCGGGCGACCCCGCGGACTTTCCAAGGGCCTGTCCCGCCTGCACAGCACGGACTGGCCACGGCCGGATTTGGCCTTGCCCCGCGCCGCGCGGTTCTAGACCATTGGCGCGGTAAATCCGGGAGGCACGCGATGAGCTACGAATCGATCCAGGTCACCGAGATGGCGCCCGCCTGCGGCGCGATCATCGACGGGGTGAACCTGTCCGAGGAACTGACCAACCGCCAGTTCGACGAGATCCACCGCGCCGTCGTTGATCGGGTGGTCGTGGTGTTCCGCGACCAGGACCTTACGCCGGAGCAGCACATCGCGCTGTCGCGGCGCTTCGGCGACATCCAGCCCTCCGCCGTCTCGGGCTTCGAGAAGAGCCCCGAATATCCCGAGATCGACATCCTCGAATACGACGCCGACAACCCGCCGCATGTGACGCGCGACCTGTGGCACACCGACTTCGCCGGCACCGAGAAGCCGACCTGGGGCACCCTGCTCTATGCCCGCGACATCCCGCCGGGCGGCGGCGACACCATCTGGGTCAACGCCGTGGCGGCCTACGAAGCCCTTTCGGACCGCATGAAGGCGCATCTCGACGGGTTGTGGGCCTATCACGATTCCTACCGCCCCTACGGCGTGCACGTGCGGCCCGAGATGTATGAGGGCGACAAGGGCACCGACTACATGCGCGAGAAGCAGGCGACCTACACCCCTGCCCTGCACCCGGTGGTGCGCGCCCATCCCGACACGGGCAGGAAGGGCATCTTCGTCAACGAATCCATGACCACCTTCATCAAGGACATGGACCGGCGCGAGAGCGACTACCTGCTGCGCTTCCTGTTCGATCACCTGCGCACGCCGGAATTCCAGTACCGGCACAAGTGGCGGACCAACGACCTGGCCATCTGGGACAACCGCACGTCGCTGCACTACGCGCTGTTCGACTACACCGAGCACCGCCTGATGCACCGCATCATCATCTCCGGCGACGTGCCGCACGCCTGAGCCGGCAGAAACCGTATCCGCAACGCAAAACGGCCCCGAAGAGCGATCCTCGGGGCCGTTTTTCGTCGTTCCGCGGGTCAGGCGGGCTGGCGTGTGTCGCCGAAGCAGACCCGCGCGGGCAGTGCGGCGAGCCAGCGCCAGGCCGCGGTGAGGCCGTTCCATGTCGCTTCCGAGCGCATTGCCTCGGCAGTGCGCACGATCGCGCGGATGTCTTCGGGCGAGAGTTCGCCTGTGTATTCGTTTAGGTCGGTCATTGCCGGGTCTCCGTCGCTTGCTTGACGGCATCGCCTCCGTGCGCCCGTTTGTGCTTGTTGCGGCGCACAATGGGGAGATAGACCCGGAAGCAGGGATTTCGACCTGCGATTGTTGCATTGCACAATTGCAACGGGCGAATTCATGCTGCAGCGAATGCTGCGCAGCATGGGTGCAGCATAACCGCAGCAAAACGATACCCTTCCGGGCGCTACGAACCGCAGAAACCGCCCGAAATCCAAGTGTTTCGGAGCGGTTCAGGCCCGCTCGAGGATGGTCACGCAGGCCGCGGCCTCTTCGACGCCGTGGAAACCGCCGCCGTTCTCCGCGATGGCCAGGCGCGCGCCCTCCACCTGGCGGCCGCCGGCCTCGCCGCGCAGCTGGGTCGTCAGCTCGAAGACCTGGGCCAGCCCGGTTGCGCCGACGGGGTGGCCCTTGGATTCGAGGCCGCCCGACGGGTTCACGGGAATCCGGCCGCCCAGCGACGTCGCGCCGGATTCGGTCAGCGGACCGCCCTCGCCGAAGGCGCAGAAGCCGAGATTCTCGACCTGCTGGATTTCGGCGAAGGCCGTGGCGTCGTGCACCTCGGCCACGTCGATATCCTCCGGGCCGACCCCGGCCCGCGCGTAGGCATCCTTCGCGGCCAGATGGGTGATGTGGCGGTCGAACTGTTCGGGCGTGCGGTCCGAGCCCGAGCGCAGCGCCGTGGCGCGGATGCGCACCGCACGCGATCGGTCGAACCGGCCGAGTTCTTCTTCCCGGCACAGGATGGCCGCCGCCGCCCCGTCCGATATGGGCGAGCACATGGGCAGCGTCAGCGGCCAGCTCACCTTGCGTGCGGCCAGCACCTCGTCGGTCGTCATCGCGTCGCGGTACTGGGACAGTGGGTTGTGGGCCGAATGCGCGTGGTTCTTGGCCGCCACGGACGCCAGCTGGGCCTG
This sequence comes from Rhodospirillaceae bacterium, assembly GCA_038133965.1. Lineage (GTDB taxonomy): Bacteria > Pseudomonadota > Alphaproteobacteria > UBA6615 > UBA6615 > JAYPUG01. Next base: position 8,061 of record JAYPUG010000075.1, read on the forward strand.
GGTCGTGCCGAAGGTCTTCATGTGGAACTTCGCCATCGCGGCATAGACGTCCATGAACACCGAGCGCTGGCCGGTGTCCTCCTCGCCGTCGGGGTCGGCCACCCCCTCGCCCATCGCCAGCAGCCGGCCCGTCGCGGCCGCGACGTCGTGCACGTCCCAGCCGCCGTCGAAGACCGAGAACATCTTCACCCGGTCCTCGTGGAACATCTTCTCGGCCCCCACAGCCAGCGCGACGCCGCCGCGCCCGGCCTCCAGCCAGGTCGCGGCCATGTCCAGCGCGGTCGAGGCGCTGGCACAGGCGTTCTCGACGTTGGTGACAGGGATTTCCTGGATGCCCATGGCGCGCAGCGCGATCTCGCCGGGGATCGAGCCCTGCCCCTCGAGGATCGCCTGTGCGGCGTTGGAGAACCAGGCCGCCTCGATGTCCGCCGTGGAGGCGCCGGCGTCCGCCAGCGCCGCCGTGACCGCCTCGCGGGTGATCTCCTTGACCGTGCGGTCGAGGAACTTGCCGAAATGCGTCATCCCGACGCCGACGATGTAGATGTCGCTCATGGATCGCTTCCCCTGTTGCGGGCCGATCCTAGGCGGACGGGGCGCGGCTGCCTAGCATCGCGTGGGCCGCGGTCTCACTCCCCGGCCAGGTGCAGCACGATCTCGCGCGGGCGCGGCCG
>JAYPUG010000076.1:0-8511 GCA_038133965.1 Rhodospirillaceae bacterium
GCCAGCTACGGTGCCGGAGGCGCTCGTAGTATTTCTGGTGGTAGTCCTCGGCCTCCCAGAAGGTCCCGACCGGTTCGATCGCCGTGACGACCGATCCTTCATGCCTGCCCGAGGCCTGCTGCTGCGCCTTCGCCGTTTTCGCGGCGCGCTCCTGGTAGGGATCGTGGAAGAAGATCACCGAGCGGTACTGCCGGCCGATGTCGTGGCCCTGCCGGTCGAGCTGGGTCGGGTCGTGGATCTGCCAGAAGATGTCGAGCAGAAGTTCATAGGTCGCCACGCGCGGTTCGAACTCCACCTGCACCACTTCCGCGTGCCCCGTATCGGTGTGGCAGACCTCCTCATAGGTCGGGTTCTTCTTGGTGCCGCCCATGTAGCCGCACCAGGTGCCGACCACGCCATCGACCTGGTCGTAAACCTGCTGGGGCGTCCAGAAACAGCCCGCCCCGAAGGTGGCGATCGCCCGATCGTTCCGCACTCCGGGAAATGCCATGGCTCAGGTACCTCCGCCTGTCGCGTCGCGCCCAGATTCACACGGCCGCGCGCCGGGCTGCACACACATTTGCGTCAGTGGGCGGGCGGTGCGGCAAAGATGGCCGCGCGCTCCGCGCTCAGCAGCTCGACGCCCGCGCCCTTCAGCGCGGCATAGGCCGCCCGGTTCACGGCGTAGCGGGTGCGGTAGTAGCGGGTGCTCGGCACCCAGTAACGCAGGCCGAGAACGCTCCCGCCAAAACTGAAATCGTGGATGCCGACCTGCGGCGTGCCGCCCTCGGACAGGTCCGGGAAGCCAGCGAACGCCGCCTCGACGGCCACGATCGCAGCCTCGGGGTCGCTGGTCGCGGCAATGACGATCTGGGATTCGACGATCCGGTGGTCGTCGGAATTGACCAGGATCTCGCCGACGATCTTGCGGTTGGGAATGGTGATCTTCTCGCCATCCTCGCCGAGGAGCGTCGTCGCCGACAGCGCCACCTCCTCGACAACGCCGCTGACGCCCTGGACCAGGACCGTGTCGCCGACCACGAAGGGCCGTGTGAGGATGATCACCAGCCCCGCGCCGTAGTTCGAGACCGGCCCCTGAATCGCGAAGGAAAGACCCAGTGCGGCGGCACCGCCGAGCGCCACCAGCGGGGCGATATCGATGCCGAAGTTGCTGAGCGTGATGATCACGACGATCACCACCAGCAGGATGCGCACGACGTTGCCCGCGAAGCGCGACAGGGTGATATCGATTTCCTTGCGTTGGCACAGCGCCGTGATCCGCCGGCCGACGACCGTCGCGAACTTCAGACCGATCAGCAGGATCACCAGCGCGCCGATGAGCTGCAGGCCATAGGCGATCGCGAATTCCGACGCCGTGTCGATGATGCTGGTGATGAATTGCAGCTGGGCTTCCATCGCTTTTGCCCCCTCTCCCGCCGTTGCCGGGTTTCCTGCCTGCGAACCTATCGCCAAACGCGCGGCGACAAAATACGCAGGTACCGGATTTTGCTTGAAAACACGGGCCGACGTCGCGATTTACGCAGGGTCGGCGGCCGATGGGGAAACGCCGTACTGCAGTCGGGGCGACGACCCCGGGAGGTCCGCAATCAGTTACCTCGGTTTTCTGGAAGCCGCGATCGGTCTCGCGCTTCTGCTGTTCTCTGCGGACTTCATGGTGCGCGGCGCCGTCGGACTGGCGCGCCGCATCGGCATGCCGCCCCTGGTGATCGGCCTTTCCATCATTGCCGTGGGCACCTCGGCCCCCGAGCTCGTCACCACGATCACGGCGGCGCTGAACGATGCGCCCGAGATCGCGCTGGGCAACGTCGTGGGGAGCAACCTGGCCAACATGCTCCTGATCCTCGGCGTCGCCGCGGCGATGCGGCCGATCGCCTGTTCGCCTCGGGTGATCGCGCGCGACGGCACGAGCGTGCTGGCCGCCACGGCCTTGTTCGTCGGCATCGCCATGACCGGCATCTTCGTTCTCTGGCAGGGGTTGCTTCTGCTCGCCGGGCTGGCCACCTACCTGTTCTTCACCTACCGGGCGGAGAGCGCGGCCGATGCCGAGAGCCTGCACAAGCAGGAAGCGGACGATGTGGCCGGCGTCCCCGAACGGTTCCACATATCCGTCCTGTTCACCGTCGGCGGCCTCGTCGGCACCGTTATAGGTGCGAAGCTGCTGGTCGATGGCGGCGTCGATGTCGCCGAATCCCTCGGCGTGTCGAAGGCCGTGATCGGCCTGACCCTGGTGGCGCTGGGCACGAGCCTGCCCGAGCTGGCCATCGTGATCGTCGCGAGCATGCGCGGACACAGCGACGTGGCGCTGGGCAACGTGCTGGGCAGCAACATCTTCAACCTGCTCGGCATCATGGGCGCGGTGACCCTCGTCAGCCCGCTTCCGGTGCCCCCCGAGCTGATGATGTTCGACATCTGGGTACTGCTCGGTATCACCATACTCATGCTGCCGATGATGATCACCCAAGGGAAATTGACGCGCGGCGAGGGCATACTGCTGATCGTGCTCTACGCGGTGTACATCGCGTTCCAGATTGGCCCGGTCCGCGCGCTGGTCTTCTGACCTGCTCGAAATATCCTATTGGTTCCGCCACTTAGACCGGGCCGCCGCGGACGTCCCTGCGGCACGATTCCCACACAGGCATGCGCGCGGGTTCATCGTTCGGTAACACCCGCACGCGAACCCGCGCGGTCGCGGCGCCCGTATTAATATTATCTAATAGATACAAAGGCATACGCGGGACCTCAAATTGCCTATTTTTTAGGCAAACAGGCGATTATCGAGTGATTTCCTCGCGAAAGAGGGTTTCGGGGTCCGACTGCACACAGACTTTTCCACAGGTCCGGAGGAAGACCGGTTCCGGTGCGGCGCCCCACGGCCGCGCTTGTGGGCGACCCGGCGCGCCTAGTATGTAGCGCAGGCCATGTCCGAAACCGCCGAACCCGATGTCGAGGCACCCGCACCGGCCGTGAACAACGGCCTCGAGGTCATCCGTGCGCGGCTGGCAACCCTGCCGCCCGGCCCCGGCGTGTACAGGATGCTCAACGGGCAGGGCGACGCGCTCTATGTCGGCAAGGCGCGCAGCCTGCGCAAGCGGGTCGCCAACTACACCCAGCTCGCCCGCCTGCCCTACCGGCTGCAGCGCATGGTGGCGGAGACAACCGAACTCGAGGTGGTCACGACCCACACCGAGGCCGAGGCACTGCTGCTGGAATCGAACCTCATCAAGCGCCTGGCGCCGCGCTACAACGTGCTACTGCGCGACGACAAGAGCTTCCCCTACATCCTGATCACCCGGCATGTGGATCGGCAGACCAGCAAGACCGGCGCAGACCCCGACAAGCGGCGCGCGCGCGCAGACCTGAAATCGCGCCGGCGTTCGCGCGCGGGCCCGGATCCGGTGGACTGGCCAGGCGTCACCAAGTACCGCGGCGCGCGAACCCTGCCCGGCGAGTATTTCGGCCCCTTCGCATCCGCCGGAGCCGTGAACCGCACCCTCAATGCGCTCGAACGCGCGTTCCTCTTGCGCAGTTGCACCGACGCGGTGTTCGCGGGCCGCACGCGGCCCTGCCTGAAGTACCAGCTCAAGCGCTGCGCTGCGCCCTGCGTGGGCTTCATCGAGGAAGACGCCTACGCCACCCTGGTCGCGCAGGCCCGGGGCTTCCTGGCAGGCCGGTCGCGCGAGGTGCAGGAAGAGCTCGCCGGCGAGATGCAGGCCGCGTCGGACCGGACGGACTTCGAGGCCGCCGCCCGGTTCCGCGACCGCATCCGGGCCATGACCCAGATCCAGTCGCACCAGGACATCAACATCGAGAACCTCGACCTGCGCGATACCGACATCGTCGCCGCCGAACAGGAAGCCGGGCGCATCTGCATCCAGGTCTTCTTCTTCCGGGGCGGGCGCAACTACGGCAACCGCGCCTACTTTCCGCGCCACGACAAGACCGAGGAGATCGAGGCCGTGCTGGGTGCGTTCCTCGGCCAGTTCTACGAGAACAAGCCCGCACCGCCCGCAATTCTGCTCAGCCACACCCCGCCCGAGGCCGGGCTGATCGCCGAGGCACTGGGCGTGCGCGCCGAGCGCAAGGTCGCGATCTCGGTGCCGCAGCGCGGGGCACGGCGCAAGCTGGTCGATCACGCCCGCCAGAACGCGCGCGACGCGCTCGAGCGCCGCATGGCCGAGGGCGCCACCAACCGCGAACTCCTGGCGCAGGTGGGCGAGCTGTTCGGGCTGGACGGCCCGCCCGAGCGGATCGAGGTCTATGACAACTCCCATGTCCGCGGCGCGCACGCGACCGGCGCGATGATCGTCGCCGGCCCCGACGGCTTCATGAAGCAGGCCTACCGGCGCTTCAACATTCGCGGCGCGGCGTCGCAGGAGAACGGTGATGGCTACAGCCCCGGAGACGATTTCGCGATGATGCGCGAGGTCCTCGAACGCCGGTTCTCGCGGGCCCTGAAGGAAGACCCCGACCGCAGCCGCGGCCAGTGGCCCGACCTTCTCCTCGTCGATGGCGGCAAGGGCCAGCTTTCCTCCGTCATGACAACCCTGGACGAACTGGGCATCGAGGACGTTCCCGTCGTCGGCATCGCCAAGGGCCCGGACCGCGACGCCGGGCGCGAACGGTTCTTCGTCGCCGACGGAGAGGCCGAGGGCTTCCAGCTTCCGGCCCGCGACCCCGTGCTCTACTACCTGCAACGCCTGCGCGACGAGGCGCACCGCTTCGCCATCGGCGCCCACCGCCAGAAGCGGTCGCGCGCTATCAGCAAGAGCCCGCTGGACGAGATTCCGGGCGTGGGCGCACGGCGGAAGCGCGCCCTGCTGAACCATTTCGGCTCCGCCCGGGCGGTCTCCCGCGCCGGCCTGTCGGACCTCGAGAAGGTGGACGGCATCAGCGACACGGTGGCGAAGCGCATCTATGATTTCTTCCACACCAGCGGCTGACGCCCGAGCGCACGACACCCGATGACGATCCCCAACATCCTGACCCTGGCGCGGATCGCGCTGATCCCGGTCATCGTGGCACTGCTGTTTCTCGCCGACCCGGCGATGCGCTGGTGGGCGTTCGGCCTCTACGTGGCCATCGCGCTGACCGACTTCCTCGACGGCTGGCTGGCCCGCAAGCTGGACCAGACGAGCGACCTGGGGGCGCTCATGGATCCCATCGCGGACAAGGTCCTGGTGGCCGCACTGATCGTCGCGCTGGTTGCGCGCGGCGACATGGCGGGCTGGGATATCGCCGCCGCGGTCCTCGTACTGGCGCGCGAGTTCCTGGTCTCCGGCCTGCGCGAGTATCTCGGCGCACGAAACGCGAAGCTGCCGGTCACGAAACTCGCCAAGTGGAAGACCACGGCCCAGTTTGCGGCCATCGCGCTGTTCATCCTCGCGCCCCTGTTCGGCGCGGACGTGGCGATGGCTGCATCCGTCCTGTGGTGGATTTCCGCGGCGCTGACGCTGATCACGGGCTACGGCTATGTCGCGACGGCCGTCGCCTACCTGCGCCCCGCAGACGACACCGGAGCGGGCTGAGATGCGGGTCGCGGGCATCGTCGGCTGGCACGACAGCGGCAAGACCACTCTGCTGACGGCTTTGGTCGCGGAACTGACCGCACGCGGCCATGCTGTCTCGACCGTGAAGCACGCCCATCATGGCTTCGACGTGGACACGCCGGGCAAGGATTCCTGGAAGCATCGCGCGGCCGGCGCGCGCGAGGTGATGGTCGGGTCCGCCAGCCGCTGGGCGCTGATGCACGAGCTGCGGGGTGCCCCCGAACCGGGGCTCGACGAACTCCTCGAATCCATGAGCCCGGTCGATATCGTCCTGGTCGAGGGTTTCAAGAGCGAAGAGCACGACAAGATCGAGGCCTGGCGGTCCGGTCTGGCCGAGCCGCCCATCGCCGAGAGCGACCCGACGGTCGTCGCGCTGGCCGCTGACGCACCAGCGGCCGGTGTGCCCGAGACGGTGACCCGCCTCGACCCCGGCGACATCGGTGCGGTCGCCGACTTCGTCGAGAGCCACTGGGGCCTCACCCGCCCGTCTCGCGCAGCAGAGGCCTGAGGCCGTGGCCCAGCTTTCCGACGATTGCTTTGTGCCCGGTGAAGGGCTGATCGATGCCGAGGTGGCGCTCGAGATGCTCGAAACCCGCCTCGCCCCCATCGTCGGTACCGAAACGGTTCGTCTCGATGCCGCGTCGGGCCGCATCCTCGCCACCGACCTCGTCGCCGGGCGCGACGTGCCGCCCCACGACAATTCCGCCGTCGATGGCTACGCCGTCTGGTTCGACGACCTCGATCCCGACGGCGAGACCGTGCTGCCGGTCGCGGACCGGATCGCCGCCGGGCACGCCGCCGCGGCCGCGCCTGCGCGCGGCACGGCGGTCCGCATCTTCACCGGCGCCCCCATCCCGGGCGGCCCGGACGGCCCCGACACGGTGCTGATGCAGGAGGATTGCCGCGCGATCGGATCGGACGACGCGCCCGCCGTGACCATTCCGGCGGGAATCGCACGCGGTGCGAACCGGCGAAGCCGCGGCGAGGACATCGCCGCAGGCACGACAGTCCTGCGGGGCGGTGCACGCCTGCGGCCGCAGGATATCGGCCTCGCCGCGTCGCTGGGGCATGACACGCTCGACGTGTTCACGCCGCTGACCGTGGGGGTCATGTCCACGGGCGACGAGGTGCACGAGCCGGGCACCGACGTGCCGGCCGGGGGCATCTACGACGCCAACCGCCACGCGCTCGCCGCGCTGCTCGGCGATCTCGGCTGCACGGTCCGCGACCTGGGAATCATTCCCGACGACTGCACGCGGATCACGGAGGCGCTGCGCGGCGCGGCGAAAACGTGCGACACCATCGTTTCCTCGGCCGGCATGTCGGTGGGCGAGGAAGACCATCTCGCCGCCGCAGTGGGTGAACTGGGCGCGCTGCATTTCTGGAAGGTTGCGATCAAGCCCGGGCGTCCCGTCGCCTTCGGACAGGTCGCGGGAACGCCGTTCATCGGCCTGCCCGGCAACCCCGCGGCGATGATGGTCACCTTCCTGCGCATGGCCCGCCCGGCCCTTCTCCGGATGGCGGGCGCCACCGATGTCCGCCCGCGCTTCTATCCCGTGCAGGCGGGCTTTTCGCACGCGAAGAAGGCGCGGCGGCGCGAGTATCTGAGAGTCAGCCTGTCGCGTACGGACGACGGTGCGCTGGTGGCACACAAGTATCCGCGCAGCGGCGCGGGAATCCTGTCCTCGCTGGTCGAATCCGACGGGCTGGTTGAACTGCCGGCGGAGATGACCCAATTGACCCCCGGAACGGTGGTATCCTATCTGCCCTTCACGGAAGTGGCGCGATGAAGATTCTCTATTTCGCCTGGATGCGACAGCGGATCGGCACAGCAGCCGAGGATATCGCCTGTCCCGCCGGCGTCGAGACCGTCGATGGGCTGATCGACTGGTTAGTCGAGCAGGGCGACGGCTATCGCACGGCGTTCCAGAAGCGAGAGGCGATCCGCGCGGCGGTGAACCAGGAGTACGTGCCCTTCGACCATCCGGTCGCCGACGGCGACGAGATCGCGTTCTTCCCGCCGGTGACGGGGGGATAGGCCGATGATCCGCGTCCAGGAAGAGGATTTCGACATCGGGGCCGAACTCTCCGCACTCGCGGACGGGAACACGGCCGTCGGTGGCATCGCCAGCTTCGTCGGGCTGGTGCGCGACATGGCGCCGGTGGACGGTGCGGACCATGCGATCCGGTCGATGACGCTGGAACACTATCCCGGCATGACCGAGAAGAAGCTCGCCGAGATCGAAGCCGAGGCGAACGCGCGGTGGCCGCTCGAGGCGAGCCTGATCGTCCATCGCCACGGCAAACTCGAGCCGGGCGACCGGATCGTCTTCGTCGCCTGCGCATCCGCGCGCCGCGAAGCGGCGTTCGAGGCCTGTGCCTTCCTGATCGACTGGCTGAAGACCAAGGCGCCCTTCTGGAAGCTGGAAGACACCGACGCCGGCCCGGCATGGGTCGCGGCCCGTTCGTCCGACGACGATGCCGCGGCGCGCTGGGAGCGCAAGCCGAAGGCAGCGGAATGAGCGTTGTCATGCAATCGACGGTCACCTGTCCGCATTGCGGACACGCGCGCCGGGAAGCCATGCCCGTCGACAGCTGACTGGTTTCCTAAACCTGCCGCTCGTGCAGCGAGGTCCTGAGGCCCAGAACCGGCGATTGCTGCGTGTTCTGCTCGTACGGCGACGTCGGCTGCCCGCCGGTGCAGCTGTCCGGCCCGACCGATCCCTGGAAATGAAAAAGGCGCCGCAAGCGGCGCCTTTTCGTTGATACCGGAAAGCCCGGGACTACTCGGCGGCCTCGGCCTTCGCCCGGCCGTTCACCAGATCATCGTAGTCCTGCATCAGGCTCTTCGTGATCTCGCCCACCTCGAAGGTGTGATCGTTCGCGATCTGCGCGATCGGCGTCACCTCGGCCGCGGTGCCGGTGACGAACATCTCGCTGGCGTCGTTGAGCTCCTCGGGCATGA
>JAYPUG010000077.1:0-8497 GCA_038133965.1 Rhodospirillaceae bacterium
CGCGTGCGCTGGGCCTGAACGAGGACCTCGCCGAGGCCCTGGCGCTGGCGCACGATTTCGGCCACACGCCGTTCGGGCATGCGGGCGAGGAGGCGCTGGACGCGGCCATGGCGCCGTTCGGAGGCTTCGATCACAACGCCCAGACGCTGCGCATCCTGACCAAGCTCGAGGAACGCTATCCGACCTTCGACGGGTTGAACTTGACCTGGGAGACGCTCGAGGGCGTCGTGAAGCACAACGGGCCGCTGACCGGGCACTATGCGGACAGCGACCGGGCGATTCCGGCCGCAATCGCGGAGTATGTCGCCCAGCACGACCTGGAACTGGACACTTTCGCGTCGGCCGAGGCCCAGGTTGCCGCCATTTCCGACGATATCGCCTACAACAGCCACGACATCGACGACGGCCTGCGCGCCGGCCTGTTCGCCGTGGAGGACCTGTTCGACCTGCCGCTCGCGGGTCCGGCATTCCGGGCGGTACGGGAAGCCTACGGAGATCTCGACCGCCCGCGTTTCATTCATGCCGGCATAAGCCAGATCATCGGGGCCATGGTCGAGGACGTGCTCGACGAAACCCGCCGTCGCCTTGCCGACGGCGATATCGCCAGTCCCGAGCAGGTGCGGGGCCATGATTCCGCCGTCGTCGGGTTTTCCGATGCGATGGCCGAAGGCGACCGGGCCGTGAAGGCATTCCTGTTCGACAACATGTACCGCCATCACCGGGGCAATCGCATGACCTCCAAGGCCCGGCGGGTCGTGACAGAGCTGTTCGAACTGCTGTTCCCCGAGCCGGAACTGTTGCCGGCCGCATGGCGCGTCCGGGCCGAGGAAAAGGACGAGGCGGGCCGGGCGCGCGTGATCGCCGACTACATCGCCGGCATGACCGATCGGTATGCTCTCGAACTCCACCGCAAGCTGTTCGACCCGGAAGTGCTTTGATGAACGTTTTCAGTATTTTTCAGGGTGTCGTTGAATCGGAGATTCAGGCACTGATCGCCGCCGGCACGCTCCCGGAAGGCACAGATTCGTCGCGCGTGTCGGTCGAGCCGCCGCGCGATCCCGAACACGGCGACATCGCGACGAACGCGGCCATGGTGCTGGCAAAGCCGGCGGGCCTGAAACCGCGCGACCTGGCGGAGGCGCTGGCCGAACGCCTTGGTGCGGCCGAGAGCGTCGAATCCGTGGTAGTGGCGGGGCCGGGCTTCATCAACCTGCGCTTGAGCCCGGAATTCTGGCGCGCGCAGATCGTCGCGATTCTGGAGGCGGGCAGAGATTTCGGGCAGGGCGCCCTGGGGCAGGGTGCGCCAGTTAACGTCGAGTATGTTTCCGCGAACCCGACCGGGCCGCTCCATGTCGGTCATGCGCGCGGGGCGATCGTGGGCGACGTTCTGGCCTCGCTGCTGGCGAAGGCGGGCTACGCCGTGACCCGCGAGTACTACATCAACGATGCGGGCGCGCAGGTCGATGTGCTGGCCCGCTCGGCCTACCTGCGCTACCGCGAGGCGATGGGCGAAGACATCGGCGAGATTCCCGAGGGGCTGTATCCCGGCGATTATCTGGTTCCTGTCGGCAAGGCGATGGCCGCGCGCCACGGGGACAAGTGGATGGGCGCGGACGAAGCGGCGTGGTTGACGGAGTTCCGGGCGTTTTCGGTGTCGTCGATGATGGACCTGATTCGCGACGACCTGGCCGCGCTCGGCATCGCGCACGACCTGTTTTCGTCGGAGCGCGAGCTGGTCCAGGGCGGCGCGGTGGACAGGGCTACGGAAACGCTCGATGCGGCGGGCCTGCTCTATGTCGGCACGCTGGAGCCGCCGAAGGGCAAGCTCCCCGACGATTGGGAGGAGCGGCCCCAGACGCTGTTCAAGGCGAGCGAATTCGGTGACGACACAGACCGGCCGCTGAAGAAATCCGACGGATCGTGGACCTATTTTGCCAGCGATCTGGCCTATCACCAGGACAAGTACCGGCGCGGCTTCACGACCCTCATCGATGTGTGGGGCGCAGACCACGGCGGCTATGTGAAACGCGTCGATGCCGGCGTGAAGGCGCTGACCGACGGAGAGGCGGCTTTGGATGTGAAGCTGTGCCAGATGGTGCGCCTGCTCGAGGATGGCGAGCCGGCCAAGATGTCCAAGCGGGCCGGGACCTTCGTGACATTGCGCGATCTGGTCGATGCCGTCGGCAAGGACGTGGTGCGGTTCATCATGCTCACGCGCAAGAACGATGCGCCGCTAGACTTCGACCTGGTCAAGGTGCGCGAACAAAGCCGCGACAACCCGGTCTTCTATGTCCAGTACGCACATGCACGGTGCCATTCGGTCGCGCGGATGGCAGGCGAGGCGTTTCCGGATGCGGACTTCGGGCTGGATGCGCTGAAGGGCGCCGATCTCTCGTTGCTCGAGGATGTGGACGAGATCGGCCTCGTGCGTGCGCTTGCCGAATGGCCACGTACCGTGGAGGGCGCCGCACAGGCCCACGAACCGCACCGACTCGCATTCTACCTCTATGATCTCGCCGCCGCGTTTCATGCGCTTTGGAGCAAGGCGCGCGAGGAACCGGGCTTGCGGTTCGTCGTCGCCGAAGACGAGGCGCTGACGCGGGCGCGCATGGCGTTGGTCCGCGCCGTACAGACGGTTATCGCATCGGGCCTCGACGTCATGGGTGTGACACCGGTCGAAGAACTGCGCTAATGAGGCTGCCATGAGCGAGCCGGATATCATCGGCCCCGACGAAGCGTTCGAGGAACCCCGGCAGGGGATGGGAATGATCGCGAAACTGCTGGCGGGGACGGCGATAACGGTTGGCGTTGTCGCGCTTGCGGGGGTCGTCTGGTATGCCTATCAGCAGGGCATTCGGTCCGGAGCAGAGGCCGCTGCACCGGTCATCACGGCAGAGGAAGATCCGGTCAAGCGCAGGCCGGAAGAGCCCGGCGGCCTCGATGTTCCCCATCAGGACAAGCTGATTTTCACGCGCCTGGCGCCCGGTCAGGCGGAGGAACCGCTGGAACGGCTTCTGCCGCCGCCCGAGGAACCCGGCGAGCGCCCGGAGGCCCCGGCGGAAACGGCAGCCTTCGATGCGATGGAATCTGCGGCCGGCGAACCGGCGCCATCGGCAGAAACCGCCGCGAACACCGGCGAACCGGAAACGCAGCCGGTGGAGACGGCAAGTGCGCCCCCGCCGCCGCCTGAACCGCCGAAACTTCTGCTGGCCGTGGAAGTGCCGCCGACGCCACCGGCGCCCGAGCCGCCCGCAGCAAACCCCGTGGAAGAGACGCAGGTGGCTGCGGTGGTTCCCGCCACGCCGAAACCGGCCGCAGCGACCGACGGCTGGCGTATTCAGCTCGCCTCCGTTTCGAGCCGCGAGCGCGCGCTCGCGGAATGGGATCGTCTCAAGGGCCGCAACACGGACCTGCTTGGGGCGCTGTCGCTCAACGTCGAGACCGCTCAGCTCTCGCGCGGGACGTTCTACCGGATACAGGCCGGGCCGCTCGACGGGCGCGCCGCGGCGAATGCACTGTGCGGCCAGCTCAAGTCCAGAAACCAGGACTGCCTGGTCGTTGCGCCCTGACGGCCGCCGCGGCGGACTCCACGCAAACCTGAACGCCTCGGCATGAGCAATCCGCACGCGGTTGTCTTAGGCCTGACGGGCCCGGCGCTCACGGCTGACGAACGTGCGTTCTTCCGCGACGCCGACCCTCTCGGTTTCATCCTGTTTGCACGCAACTGCGAAGACCCCGAACAGGTTCGTGCACTGACAGCGGAACTGCGAGCGGCCGTTGGCAGGTCCGACGCACCGGTCCTGATCGATCAGGAGGGAGGGCGCGTCATGCGGTTACGCCCGCCACTCTGGCCCGATGCGCCGCCTGCGCGCAGGTTCGGCGCGATCTATGAGAACGGGAACCCGTCACGCGCGATTGCCGCAACCGAAACGCTGGGACGGCTCTTCGGCGTACAGTTGGGCGCGCTCGGCATAGATGTCGATTGCGCGCCGGTCCTCGACCTCGGCCTGCCCGAGACGACGAAAGCCATCGGCGACCGGGCTTACTCGGAGAACCCGGGTACTGTGGCGACACTAGGCCGTGCGTTCGCGCGCGGACTGATGTCGGAGGGCTGCCTGCCCGTAATCAAGCACCTGCCCGGACACGGCCGGGCAGCGGTGGACAGTCATGCCGAACTTCCCAACGTATCCGTGGGGCACGAAGTTCTGCGCGAGCATGATTTCGTGCCGTTCCGCGCGATGCGCGATATGCCGTTGGGGATGACCGCGCACGTCGTTTACCGCACCATCGACCCCGATATGCCTGGCACGCTCTCGTCACGCATCATCGAGGGGGCCATCCGCGGGGACATCGAGTTCGACGGCTTCCTGTTCAGCGACGACATCGTCATGAATGCGCTTTCCGGGACACCCGGGGACCGTGCCCGCGCCGCGATCGCGGCTGGCTGCGATGCGGTGCTGCACTGTTCGGGCGACCTGGCGGAAATGGCGGACGTCGTGGGGACTGTCGAATCCATGTCGCAAGCGGCACAAACGCGGTGGACACGGGCATGTGCGGCACGAGAAATGCCCTCGGGTGCGTCATCGGAGGAACTCGCAGCGGAACTCGCGCGGCTTCTCGAAGCGGAAGGGTGAACGCGTGAACATTGACGACATTCTATTCCTCGCGTCGGTCTGGGTGCTGCCCGTCCTGATCGCAATCACCCTGCATGAGGCCGCGCATGGCTGGGCCGCGCACAAGCTGGGAGACGACACCGCTTACCGATTGGGTCGGGTCACCTTCAATCCGCTGGCCCACATCGACCCGTTCGGGACGGTGATCCTTCCGGCGATCCTGATCTCGCTTGGCGGCATCCTGTTTGGCTGGGCAAAGCCGGTTCCCGCCAATTTTTCGCGACTCGGACGGCCGCGACGCGACATGGTGCTGGTCGCAGCAGCCGGTCCGGCGATCAATATCGGGCTCGCGATCGTTTCCGCATTGGCGCTGCATTTGGTGCCATTATTGGGCGGAAACCTCAGCGAGTGGGTGCTGCGCAATCTCATAAATTCCATGAATATCAATCTGATACTGGCGATTTTTAACATGCTGCCGCTGCCGCCGCTTGATGGCGGGCGCGTGGCCGTCGGCATCCTTCCACGCCAGCTGGCGCTGCCGCTTGCGCGCCTCGAACGCTCCGGTTTGTTTATTCTGATCGGCCTGATCTTTATCCTGCCGATGCTGGGGCGGGAGTTCGGAGTGAACCTCGATATTTTCCGCTGGCTGGTGCTGGCGCCCCTCGAATTCCTGCGCGGAGCGCTGCTTGTGGCCGTGGGCGTGATATGAGCGAGACGACAGACACATTTGAACAGCCGGTGCCGGATCACGCTGTGGCAACCGAGGCGGCTGACGGGGAACTGGTCGTCGATCTCGAGGGATTCGCAGGGCCACTCGACCTCCTGCTTTCGCTTGCGCGCGACCAGAAGGTCGATCTGGCGAAGATTTCCATCCTCGCGCTCGCCGAGCAGTATCTCGAGTTCATCCAGCAGGCGCACCGGTTGCGGCTGGAGATCGCGGCCGATTACCTTGTGATGGCCGCCTGGCTTGCGTACCTGAAATCGCGCCTGCTGCTGCCCACCGAAGAAACCGGGGAAGAGCCGACGGCGGCGGAAATGGCGGCGGCCCTGCAGTTCCAGCTGCAGCGGCTCGAAGCGATGCGCGAGGCGTCCGCACAACTGTTTGCACGGCCCCGGCTCGGCATCGACGTGTTCGCGCGTGGCGCGCCCGAGGGCATCCGGGTCATTACACACGCGAAGTACGAAGCGTCGCTGTTCGAGCTGCTGAGCGCCTACGGCTCCATCCAGCGGCGTGGCAAGGCCGAGCCGCTCACCATCGAGCAGTTCGAGCTGTTCTCGATGGACGAGGCGCTGGGGCGGCTTCGCAAGGTTCTTGGCGGCGCGCCGGAATGGGCGACGCTTATGAGCTTCCTGCCGCACGACCTGCGTGAGGGTCTGCCGCGACGGTCCGCGATCGCGGCCACGTTTGCCGCGTCGCTGGAACTGGTACGCGATGGTCATGCGCAGATCCGCCAGGACAGCCGGTTCGGCCCGATCTTCTTTCGCCGCAATCCGGACGACCCCCAACCCTACGACAACCGGGCGGAGCACGGTTCCGCCCCTGAAGGGACCAGCGAGCGTTGACCATCAATCCCGAACTCGATCCCGACGAACGCACCGAAACCCTGCGGCTTGCGGAGGCCGTGCTGTTCGCCGCTGCCGAACCGCTCGACGAAAAGTCGATCGCGGCGCAGTTGCCCAAGGACACGGATGTCGCGACCGTCCTCGACGATCTGCGGCGGCTGTATGCCGGTCGCGGCGTGAACCTCGTGAACGCGGGCGGAAAGTGGATGTTGCGGACCGCGCCCGACCTTGCGGACAAACTGAAGATCGAGCGCGAGGCCCAACGCCGGCTTTCGCGCGCCGCCCACGAAACCCTTGCCGTGATCGCGTATCACCAGCCGGTCACACGCGCCGAGATCGAGGAAATCCGGGGCGTGGGACAAAGCAAGGGGACGATGGACGCGCTGCTTGAGGCGGGCTGGATTCGTCCGGGCCGACGCCGCAATGCACCGGGCCGCCCGCTTACCTGGGTGACGACCGAGGCCTTCCTGTCGCATTTCGGCCTCGAGAGCCTCAAGGAACTGCCGGGCGTTCAGGAACTGAAGGCTGCGGGGCTGATCGACGCGCGACCGGCCGTCAGCATCTATGCCTCCACCGCCGGCGAAGACGAATTGCCGTTCGATTCCCCGACGGGCGAAGCCGAAGAAACGGAAGCGTCGGACGAGCCTCTGGAAATCGAGGACGAGACGGGGACCTGACTCGCCCCTGCTTGCGAGAGACCGGCGATTTCAATAGGTTCCGCGAACCCGGCGGGCGCCGTCTGGCGAGCGTTCGCGGGCACTGGAAGCCGGTCCCTTGAACGACCTATCGCTCGAACATGTCAGCCACCGCTTCGGCTCGATCGTCGCCGTTGACGATGCGAGCCTGTCCGTCGGAGCAGGCGAGGTGGTCTGCCTCGTTGGCCCCTCGGGATGTGGCAAGACAACCTTGCTGCGCGTGGCAGCGGGACTGGAGCCGTTGCAGTCCGGCCGGGTGCTGATCGGAGATGAGGTCGTCAGTGACGACCGGGTCGCCGTTCCGCCCGAGGAACGCAATGTCGGCCTCGTGTTCCAGGACTACGCCCTGTTTCCCCATCTGACCGTGCGCGGAAATATTGCCTTCGGCCTCAAGAACCATTCAAGCCGGGAACGTGACGAACGCGTGGCCCATGCCCTCGATCGCACCGGGATGACCGGCTATGCGGGTGTCTATCCGCATCAGCTTTCGGGCGGGCAGCAGCAGCGGGTGGCGCTGGCACGTGCGATTGCGCCGCGCCCGCGCATCGTGCTGCTGGACGAACCGTTCTCGGGTCTGGATGCGAACCTGCGGCGCAGGGTGCGTGACCAGGCGGCGCAGATCCTGCGCGACAGCGGGATCGCCACCCTGATGGTGACACACGATCCGGAGGAGGCGATGTACCTTGCGGACAGGATTGCCGTCATGCATCGCGGTGGACTGCGACAGATCGGAACGCCAGACGATGTTTATCTTTCGCCCGCCGACGCGTTCGTTGCGGCTTTTTTCGGCGAGGTGAACCGGTTCCGCGGCCGTGTCAGCGGCGGACAGGTGGCGACACCGTTGGGTGGGATTGCCACGAACGGTCACGCGGAAGGGGCCGCCGTCGAGGTCCTGCTCCGGCCCGAAGCGCTGGATATCGGCGATACAGGCGCGCCGGGGGCGGTGGTCGCAACGCGGTTTCTTGGCCGCAGCAGCCTGGTGGATGTGCGTCTCGACGCGCCGGGCGGCAATGTCGTGCGCATCCACCTTCCGGGACGGAAGCTTCCCGAGCCGGGCAGCCGGGTCGGCGTCATCCATGAAACCTCGTCCGTATTCGTATTCGTTGATGAAGAGGCGTAAGCGTCTGCGATTACGGCATTAACTGACGCACATGGGCGTGACCGGCCATTGCGGGCCGGGACCCTTTCTGCGATAGTCCGGCCAATCGCTCCCGAACGTTCGGGGAACAAAGAGATACTCAGGAGTACCGGGATATGGGCACGTTTTCTATTTGGCACTGGCTCATCGTACTCGTGGTCGTGCTGGTCCTGTTCGGCGGCCGGGGCAAGATTCCCAGCCTCATGGGTGATGTCGCGAAAGGCATCAAGTCCTTCAAGAGCAACATGAAGGACGAGGGATCGGATTCCGGGAAGATCGAGGAAGCCGCCTCCACTGCGACGGCGCGCGAAGACGAGACAGCCAAGAGCTGACGCCGCCTGCCGGCATCCCGGCCGCGGCCGGGTAACAGACGGACCCCGCGACCATGTTCGATATCGGTTGGCCGGAGCTGCTGCTCGTAATGGTCGTGGCGCTGATCGTCATTGGCCCGAAAGAGCTCCCGAATGCGATCCGGACCGTCACAATGG
>JAYPUG010000078.1:0-288 GCA_038133965.1 Rhodospirillaceae bacterium
CCGCTAGGGGGCCGCAAGCTTTTGTGGGGCCGGGCCCGGGGCGGGCCTCATCGCCCCGACGTACCTCGCCGGCCGCGCGGCCGGCATCGACGGCGGCCGCGCCCTCGACACGCCGGTCGCACCGGGCCGGCCGCCCGGCGCAGCTGTGGATGACCGGCCGTCCGACGACACGGACGGTCGACCCGGCACCAGCCACATCTCCATCGTCGATGGCGACGGCAACGCCATTTCGATGACGACGACCATCGAGGGCGCGTTCGGATCGCAGGTCATGACGCGCGGCTTCAT
>JAYPUG010000078.1:298-1702 GCA_038133965.1 Rhodospirillaceae bacterium
ATGCTCAACAACGAGCTCACGGACTTTGCGTTCGTGCCCGAGCGCGACGGACTGCCCGTGGCCAACCGGGTCGAGCCGGGCAAGCGCCCGCGCAGTTCGATGGCCCCGACCATGGTGTTCGACGCCGACGGCGACCTGCGCCTCGTCGTCGGTTCGCCCGGCGGCAGCGCAATCATCGGATACGTCGCCAGAACCCTCGTCGCGGTCCTCGACTGGGGCCTCGATATCCAGGCCGCCATCGACCTCGGCCATGTCGTCAACCGCAACGGAGCGACGGACCTCGAGAAAGGCACCGAGGCCGTGAACCTGAAAGCCTCGCTGGAGGCGCTGGGACACACGGTGCGGATCCGCGACCTGAACAGCGGACTGCACGGCATCGAGATCGTCGATGGTTGGCTGAGCGGCGGCGCCGACCCGCGCCGCGTGGGCGTGGCACGCGGCGACTAGGCAGGCGCCGAACGGCGCGACTCTCTCAGGCGTGGACAGACAAGGGAAGAGTCGGCACGCCCGGATTCTCCTTGCGGACGGCCGGCACACCGGAGAAGCAACGCCCGAGCGCGGCATCGATGATCTGACGCAGCAGGTCGGCATAGGTCCAGCCCGCCATCTCCGCCATCAGGTTGAGTTTCCCGTCCCAGCACCAGCCGGGGTTCGGATTGACCTCGAGAAGCTTGATCGTGCCCTCGGAATCCGCCCGAAAGTCGAAGCGCGCATAGTCCCGGCACTCGAGACGTTCAAACAGCTTCACCGACATATCGACGAGCACGCGGCGCGTTTCCTCGTCGAGCTCCGCGGCGCGGTAGCCGATCTGCGTCCAGTACGGGGAGACGGGATCCCATTTCGATTCGTAGGAAAGAATTTTCGGCAGGCCGTCCGGCAACTTTCCGAAATCGACTTCGAGGACCGGCAGCGGGGTCAGGCCCTGTCCCGGGTTGCCGATCAGCGCGACCGTGTACTCCGCACCCGACAGGTACTCCTGCACCAGCACCGGGCGTCCGGGCACGACCCGGCGGAGATAGTTGAGATAGCCGGTCGCCTCGCCCGCGTCGTGGACGACCGCATCCTTGGTGATGCCGAGCGAACTGTCGCCGAGCGCCGGCTTTATCAGGGCGGGAAAGATCGAGGGGATACTCGCGCCGACATCGTCGGGGCTGGCGTAGCTTTCGAGCGGGACGGGGACGTCAACTGATGCTGCGATCGCGCGCACCAGGGACTTGTTGTAGCAGAGCCCCAGCGACGCGGGCCCGGCGCCCGAATAGGGAATGTCGAGCGCCTCGAGATAAGCAGGAACGTGGAGTTCGTGCAGCGCGTTGTTCCGGTACCCCTCGTCGCACAGGTTGAAAACGAACTCCGGCTTGTCGTCGCGCAGACCGTCGAACAGACCGGCATGATCGTCTCGGTAGT
>JAYPUG010000078.1:1712-8466 GCA_038133965.1 Rhodospirillaceae bacterium
CCGGGAATCTCCGCCAGAGCCGCCTTCAGGCGCGCGACGGTATCGACATCAAGTTCGTTGAATTTCCCCTCGAGCTTGACCTCGTCGGGCAAGCGCGGATCACCCAGCAACACCGTGATCCGTTCGACCGGATGGCGCGCGACCCAGCTCAGTCCCGTCTCCGACGACCGCGACGAAATCAGCAACCGCGCGCCCATCATGCCAAGGTCCTGGCCACGCTCGGATTCCGCCCTCAGGCTGCGGTGTACCGTCACGGCGATGAAACCGGCCTGTTCGAGCAGCCGCGTGATCGCATCGACGCTGTAGAGCCGTTCGGCATAGAACTGGTCGGCGATCACGCCCTGCTCGGCATGGACCACGACCTCGCGCGAGATCAGCCGGTCCCCGTCGGATGCCAGGCTGCGTTCCCGGCAGACGAACTGGTTCTCGTCGATCCACTCCCACGAACGCGGCTCGAAGTTGCTGCGCATCCAGTCACCGTCGGTGAGATCGAGCACCAGCGTCCCGCCCGGGACAAGCGCCTTGCGCACCCGCTCGAGAACGGCCCGGTCGTCGTCGGATGCATCGAAGTAGCCGAACGAATTGCCCATGATGGCCACGCAGTCATACGGGACACGCGGCAAGCGGAACTTGCGGCCATCGCCTTCGTGAAAGTTCACCGAGAGTCCGAGCGAACGCGCGCGCCGGCGGGCCAGCCGAACCAGGTACCGCGACCGGTCGATGCCCGTCACATCCGTGAAGCCGCGCTTCGCCAGCTCGATGGCATGACGGCCCTGGCCGCAACACAGATCAAGAATACGGTCCCCGGATTTGAGCGCCGTCGCCTCGATCAGCGCCGACACCTCGGCCTCGGTGTTCGTCGAGCTTTCGACGACATCGCCGTCGGTCTTCAGGTAGAGCGCATCGAAGAGCGTGCGCCACCATTCGGGAGGAAGATGGCTCTCGAGGTTCGAGATGGGTCCCAGCGTGCGTTTGCCACCGGGAACGGCGCGCCCCTGGGCGCCCGTGTTTTCGGTCATGGGTATTGGTGTCCGGCCCCTGGTTCGAGGGCCACGGCCAAGCCGCCCCCCCGAAGGTTGATCCCGCACGCGCGGATCAGGCCGCGTGTGCTCTTCCTGGCGGGCCGCGTGGAGATACAGGGCCAGACGGACCGTTGCGAAGCGGCGCTCAGATGCGCTTCATGCAACGCAAATTCAAGCGAAAAATACGAACCCCGGCGCCGGGCCGAAATGCCGTTCAGATCGCTTCCGCCCGCGTACGGTTCCGGCGATTGAACACGCTCTCGGGCTTCGCGTCGAGGCGGCGCGCGGTCAACTCGCGGGCAAGTTCGCCGCGGCCGGCACGAATGGCGGCCTCGACGAGGGTGCGCCAGACCACGTCGCGCTGGGCGTTGGAACCGCCGAACGCGTTGGCCCCGGGCGCGACCGACTCGATCAGATCGGTTGCGGCTGCGTAGTCCTCGCGTCCGAAGGCCGCAATCACGCGCGCCAGCGGCAGGCCGACATCGCGGGTCATCATGGCGTTGGTTCCGGTCTCCCCGGCGGCGCGTTCCATGGTCGCAAGCAACGTGTCGGCGGCCTTGTCGCGGTCCAGGTGATAGAGCGCGCGGTGCCACCAGTTGTGGAAGGCGAACATGTTGTCGGGCGCCCAGTGGGGCTCGGTCTCGCCGAACCAGGCGATCCCGTCCTCCGTTCGCCCCTGCATCTCCAGCACATGGGCGACGGCGTGGATCGCCCAGGGGTCGCGCGGCTCGTGCGCGACGGCGGCCCGCCCCGTCTCCTCTCCCGCGGCGAACTCGTCCATTTCCTCGAGCCCGAAGGCGTGCATGCCCAGCACGTAGCCGTAGCCCGGCACATCGGCATCCCAGCTCTTCAGCGCCGCCGTCATGCGGTCGCGCAGCATGTGCGAACGGCCGAGATAGAAGTCGCCCAGATGGGCAAGCTGCACGGCCAGAAGGTCGCGCGGATGGTCCTCGACCACAGCACCCCAGCGGTCGGTGGCGCCCTTGAAGTCGCCGTCGAGCCACAAGCGCAGCGCAGCGATATGCCCGCGCTCGCGCTCGTTGGCGTTGCCCGCCAGGGCCTCGGCCGCCTCGACACTCTCGCGCAGGAACGGCTCGGCCGCCTTCTCCGCCGCCACGGCCATCATGCCGCCGCGCAGGCAGTGCCCCATGACGAAGCCAGGATCGTCGCCGAGCGCGCCCTCGATTTCCTCCAGCGGGTCGAGGAAGTAGCCGTTGAGCAGCGTCAGCGCCGTCTCGTAACGGTCGAGCGATGCCCTGTTTTCGGTGGAGACCGGGACGTCCCGGCTGTCGCGCATAACCATGCTCGTTCCCCCCTACTCTGCCGCCTTGCGGCCTGCGTCCGCGGAACCGTAGCCGCCACCGCCCGGCGTTTCGATAACAAACACGTCGCCCGCACCGGCCTCGACCCGGTCGGTTGCCGACATCTCGACCGTCGCGCCGTCCGCGCGCTCCAGCCAGTTCCGTCCCGGCGCGCCGGGATCGCCGCCCGCGAGCGGTTTGCCAGGATCATCACGTCCATCGGTTCGAGGAAGCGGATGCACCGCCGCGTCCCGTCGCCGCCGCGGTGATTGCCCGCCCCGCCCGAGCCGGTGCGCACCTCGAAGCTGTCGAGCCGCACCGGGAACCGCCACTCGAGGATTTCGGGATCGGTCAGCCGCGAGTTGGTCATGTGGGTGTGGACGGCCGAGGTGCCGTCGAAGTCCGGCCCGGCGCCCGAGCCGCCGCAGATCGTCTCGTAATACTGATGCGCCTGGTTGCCGAAGGTCAGGTTGTTCATCGTGCCCTGGGCCGCCGCCATCACGCCGAGCGCACCATAGAGAGCGTCGGTGATCGCCTGGCTGGTCTCGACGTTGCCCGCCACGACGGCCGCGGGGTATTCCGGCGCCAGCATCGAGCCCCCGGGAATGACGATCTGGATGGGCTTAAGGCACCCCTCGTTCATGGGAATCTCGTCATCGACGAGGGTGCGGAAGACGTAGAGCACGGCTGCCCGCGCGATCGCCGTCGGCGCGTTGAAGTTGCTCGGCAGCTGCGCCGAGGTGCCCGTGAAGTCGACCCGCGCGGCGCGGTTGGCCCGGTCGATGGTGACGGCCACGCGGATCTCGGCACCGTTGTCGAGCGGATAGACGAAGTCGCCGTCGGACAGCACGTCGATGACGCGCCGCACCGATTCCTCGGCATTGTCCTGGACGTGGCGCATGTAGGCGTGGACCGTCTCCAGCCCGAACTGGCCGACCATGCGGCGCAGCTCCGACACGCCCTTCTCGTTGGCCGCGATCTGGGCCTGCAGGTCGGCGACGTTCTGGTCCGGGTTGCGCGCCGGGTGATCGCCCGACGCCAGCAACGCACGCAGCGCGTCCTCGCGAAACGCCCCCCGGTCCAACACCTTGAAGTTGTCGATGAGGACGCCCTCGTCCCCGATGGTCCGCGAGTCCGGCGGCATGGAGCCCGGCGAAATGCCGCCGATATCGGCGTGGTGGCCGCGGCTGCCGACATAGAACAGGATGTCGCGGCCATCGTCGCCGAAGACCGGCGTGATCACCGTGACGTCGGGCAGGTGCGTGCCGCCATTGTAGGGCGCGTTGAGCACATAGACGTCGCCCGGCGCCATCGCGCCCGCATTCTGGCGGATCACCGCGCGGATGCTCTCCGACATCGACCCGAGATGCACCGGCATGTGCGGCGCGTTCGCGACCAGGTTCCCGCCGGGATCGAAGATCGCGCAGGAGAAGTCCAACCGCTCCTTGATGTTCACGGAATAGGCCGTGTTCTGCAGCGTCAGGCCCATCTGCTCGGCGATGGACATGTAGAGGTTGTTGAACACCTCGAGCATCACCGGATCGACGTCGGTGCCGATGGCGGCCGTGCGGTCCGCCGCCACGACGCGTTCGAGCACAAGGTCGCCCCGCTCGGTCATGGTCGCCCGCCAGCCCGGCTCGACCACCGTCGTCGCCACCGCCTCCGAAATGATTGCCGGCCCGTCGATGGCGGCACCCGGCCCCAGCGTCTCGCGGTCATATACGGGCACCTCGCGGGCCGCGCCGTCCATGTGCGCCGTGACGGTGTCGAGGGGCTCGGGCGATTCCGCACCGCCGTATGCAGCCAGCCCCGCGCCGACCGCATGCGCGGATGCGCCCACGGCCTCGACCGCCGCCGTCTCTACGATCAGCCGCTTCTCCGGCATGACGAAGCCGTAGCGCTGGCGGTGCGCCTCGGCGAATTCCGCGGCCATCGCGTCCGCATCGGCGAATTCCACCTCCAGCGAGGTGTCGGTGCCCTCGTAGCGAAGGTGCAGGCGGCGGCGCACCTCGATCCGGTCCGCGCCAATCCCCTGCCCCGCGACCTCGGCTTCCGCATCGGCGGCGAGCCTGTCCAGGGATTCCGACACGGCTTCGTCCACCGCATCGCCCAGCGGCGCCTCGACCGAGCGTTCGCGCAGCGCGCGCACATCGGCGAGGCCCATGCCATAGGCCGACAGGACGCCAGCGAAGGGGTGCAGCAGGACGCGCGTCATGCCCAGCGCGTCTGCGACCAGGCAGGCGTGCTGTCCCGCCGCGCCGCCGAAGGCGCACAGCGTGTAGCGCGTCACGTCGTAGCCGCGCTGGACCGAGATCTTCTTGATGGCGTTGGCCATGTTCTCGACCGCGATCTTGAGGAACCCTTCCGCCACCTCGGCGGCCTCACGCGTGTCGCCCGTCGCCGCCTCGATCTCGCGGCCCAGCGCCGCGAATTTCTCCGCCACCACCTCGGCATCGAGCGGCGCGTCCTGGTTCGGGCCGAACACGGCGGGAAAGTGCGCGGGCTGCAGCTTGCCGAGCATGACGTTGCAATCGGTGACGGTCAGCGGCCCGCCCTTGCCGTAACTGGCCGGCCCCGGGTCCGCGCCCGCGCTCTCGGGGCCCACCCGGTAGCGCGCGCCGTCGAAGGAACAGATCGAGCCGCCGCCCGCCGCGACCGTGTGGATCTGCATCATCGGGGCGCGCATGCGCACGCCCGCGACCAATGTTTCGAAGGCACGCTCGTATTCGCCGTTGTAATGGGTGACGTCCGTCGAGGTGCCGCCCATGTCGAAGCCGATCAGGCTGTCGAAGCCCGCGCGCCGGCTGACCTCGACCGCCCCGACGACGCCCCCCGCCGGGCCGGACAGGATCGCGTCGCGGCCCTGAAACAGCTGCGCGTCGGTCAGCCCGCCCGACGACTGCATGAACATCAGGTTGACGTCGCCCAGTTCGGACGCGACCCGATCGACATAGCGGCGCAGGATCGGCGACAGGTAGGCATCGACCACGGTCGTGTCGCCGCGCCCGACCAGCTTGATCAACGGGCTCGTCTCGTGGCTGACCGAGACCTGGGTGAAGCCGATCTCGCGGGCGATCAAGGCGCAGGCGCGCTCGTGATCGGTGAAGCGATAGCCGTGCATGAAGACGATGGCGCAGGCGCGGATGCCGCCGTCATACGCCGCCTGCAGTGCCGCGCGGGCGCCCTCGCCGTCGAACGGCGCGATCACGTCGCCCTGCGCATCGACGCGCTCGTCGATCTCGACGACACGTTCGTAGAGCTGTTCGGGCAGGACGATGTGCCGGTCGAACAGGCGCGGGCGCGCCTGGTAGCCGATCCGCAGCGCGTCGCGGAAACCACGCGTGATCGCCAGCACCGTCCGGTCGCCCTTGCGTTCGAGCAGCGCGTTGGTGGCGACCGTGGTGCCCATCTTCACAGCACCGATGGCGCCGGAAGGGATCGCTTCGCCGGTGGCCAGCCCCAGCAGGTCGCGGATGCCCTGCACCGCCGCGTCGTCGTATGCACCCGGGTTTTCCGACAGCAGCTTGTGGGTGTGCAACGTGCCGTCGGGCGCACAGCCGACCACGTCGGTGAACGTGCCGCCCCGATCGATCCAGAAATGCCAGGTGCCGTCGCCCGACGGCGCGTGGTCGCCCGTCATGGAACCCCTCGCTCGCAGTGACCGGAGACTGGTTCGACGGGACCGGAAAGTCAAAGGCGACGGATCCCGCGATCGTGCCCCGGCACGGCCCCCGTTTCATCGGCGCGCGCTTTCCGCTAAACGTCCCCGCATGAGCATCTGGGGCAAGGTCCTGGGCGGGGCGGCCGGCTTCGCCATCGGCGGCCCGCTGGGCGCGCTGCTCGGCGGTGTCGCGGGACACATCATCGATACCAAGCGGGCCGAGGCGGCGGCGGGCGCGGGCGGCGGCGACCCGACCAAGCAGGTCGGCTTCACCATCGCCGTGATCGCGCTGGGTGCGAAGCTTGCCAAGGCCGACGGCGTGGTCACGCCCGACGAGATCCGCGCCTTCCGCCGCGTCTTCCGCGTCGCGCCGGAGGAAACCCAGAACGTCGCGCGCGTCTTCAACCTGGCGCGCAAGTCCACCGCCGGATACGAGCCCTATGCCAAGCAGATCGCCGGCATGTTCCGCGACAACCCGGCCGTGCTCGAGGAATTGCTCAACTGCCTGTTCGTCATCGCCAAGGCGGACGGCACTGTGTCGGATGCCGAGCTCGACTACCTCGCGAACGTCGCGGCGATCTTCGGCTTCTCCGAAGCCGACTTCGCGCGGATCCGGGCCGAGAACATGGGCCCGGATGCGTCCGACCCCTATACGGTCCTCGGCGTCCCGCATGACGCCGACGACGACGCGGTGAAATCCGCCTACCGCAAGCTCGTGCGCGAGAACCATCCCGACACGCTGATCGCCCAGGGCATGCCGGAGGAGTTCG
>JAYPUG010000079.1:0-385 GCA_038133965.1 Rhodospirillaceae bacterium
AGTCGGGCGTGATCTATGCCGATGCGGCTCCTGCAGGCTCGCTCTGGGATGTGCTGCCGGTGCAGCACGCACTGGAAGAGGCGACGCCGGAATGGGAACCGGGTACCGGGGGCGCATACCATTCCTTCACCTACGGACCGCTCGTCGATGCCCTGATCCGGCATGTTGACGGCCGCGACGTCGGCATGTTCTGGCGCGATGAAATCGCCGACCGGCTCGGGATCGATTTCCACCTCGGGCTCAACGATGCTGAGGCCGCGCGCCGTGCGGACTATGTCGAAACACCGGGTACGCCGTCGCGTGACGGCATCAAGGGCGACACGGAAACGCCGCTGACGCGTGCGTGGGCACCGTTGCCGCGCGACGAGGACTTCAATTCCGGGAA
>JAYPUG010000079.1:395-8454 GCA_038133965.1 Rhodospirillaceae bacterium
ACCGAACATTGGGACGACCTCGACCGCATGACCAACCGGCCGGTCCGCTTCGGCTGTGCCTTCATGCTGTCGTCGCCGCCCTTCTTTCCGTTCGGCGGCAAGCGCGACAATTTCGGCCATGTGGGGATCGGCGGCGCCATCGGTTTCGGGGATCCGCACCGCGCACTTGGTTTCAGCTATTGCGGGAACCGGATGGCGCCCATTGCCGACGAGGGGCCGTTCGCATCGGCCCTGATCGACGCAACATACGCATCAGTCTGAGTCACGGAGGTTTCGATGCGGTTCGAAGGAAAAGTTGTCCTGGTGACGGGGGGCTCCTCGGGGATTGGGGCCGAGACCTGTGTCCGGTTTGCGGAAGAGGGCGCGAACGTGGCGGTCGTTGCCAGCTCCGCGCTGGATAAGGCCCAGGTGACGGTCGATCGCTGTGAGGGGCGCGCCAAGCCTTTCGTCTGCGATCTGTCCGATGTCGGCGCGATCGATCGGCTGGTGGCCGACGTGATCGACGCCTTCGGACGGATCGACATTCTCGTCAACTGTGCGGGCGTGTTCTATCCGACCCGGGTCGGCGAGACAGACGAGGCGATGTTCGACCGCATGATCGACGCAAACCTCAAAGGCTGTTTCTTCATGTGCGACCGCGTGGCCCAGCACATGATCGAACGCGGCGGTGGCGGGAAGATCGTCAACATGGGTTCGGGTGCGGGCGTTGCAGGCCGCTCGAACTACCTCGTCTATTCGGCAGTGAAAGCGGGGGTGATAAACATGACCCGTTCCTTTGCCGTCGCGCTCGCGCCCCACGGGATCCACGTGAACTGCCTGGCGCCCGGCAACACGGCGACGCCGATGAACGAGAACGTCCGCACCGAACCGGAGGACGCCGAGATATACGCGACGATCCAGGAGAAGACACCCAGCCCGCGTGCCGTTGCCGATCCGCGCGAAATGGCGGGGGCGATCATGTTCTTCTGCTCCGACGATGCGAACGCGGCCTACGGCGCGATGCTGCTCATGGATGAGGGCGTGTCGGCGGGATACTGAACGGAACCAGACCAGGGAGAGGACGATATGGAACTCAGGAACAGGGTGGCTTTGATCTTCGGCGGTTCGTCGGGCATCGGCGAGGCGGTGGCCCGGAAGTTCGCTTCCGAGGGCGCGAGTTGTGCCGTCGTGGCCAGTTCGAACGTGCGCAAGGCGAACAAGATCGCGCGCGAGATCAAGCGCAAGTCGAAGGGCTATGTCTGCGACGTGACGAAGGCTGCCGAGGTCAACAAGACCGTTGCCAAGGTGATGAAGGATTTCGGCAAGATCGACATCCTGGTGAATTCGGCGGGCATCTTCGTTCCGACACCGGCCGGCGACACCAAGCAGTCCGACCTGAACCGGATGGTCGACGTAAACCTCAAGGGAACGATGCACACGATCAATGCGGTCGCGCCGCACATGAAGGCACGCAAGCGCGGCAACATCATCAATATGGCCTCGGTCGCGGGCGTGCGCGCGCTGCCCATGTACTCTGTCTATTGCGCGTCGAAGGCCGGCGTGGTGATGCTGACCCAGTGCATGGCGGTCGAGCTTGCGCGCGACGGCATCCACGTGAACGCAATCTCGCCGGGCAACACCGAGAGCCCGATGAACGAGTATGTGCGCAACGATCCGGCCTACGAACCGATCCTCGATTTCATGGAGAAGCTGACCCCGTCGGGCCGGACCTACTCGCAGCCCGAGGAGATGGCGAACGTGGCGCTGTTCCTCGCCTCGCCGAAGACCGGCAATCCGATCTACGGCGCCAACTTCGTCGTGGATGAGGGTTTCGCGGCAGGCGTGTTCGTCGCCGGCTAGCGGTCAGCCCCGAAAGTATTTGCGATCACGCTTTTCGGCGTACCTTCAGGAACTCATAGGCAGTGCCCATGACTGGAGTTGCCCAAGCGCTGAATATCGAGGACTTGCGAAGGATGGCCGGCCGCCGCTTGCCGTCTTTCCTCTTCGACTATGTCGAGAACGGCCACGCCGACGGGGCGGGCGTCAAACGTAACAGGGTGGCCTTCGACAAGTATGAGATGATCTCGCGCACCCTGGTGAAGGTCGTTCCGCCCGACACGCGGCGCACCGTGTTCGGCCGGGAGTACGACCTGCCGTTCGGGATATCTGCCGTTGGAGGTCTCGGCATTTTTCGTCCCGGTGCGGACAGGTTTCTCGCCGAGGTCGCGCGAGAGTTCAACATGCCGTTCATGCTCTCGGGGGTGTCTACGGAATCCATCGACACGATTGCGCGGATCGCGCCCGAACACGTCTGGTTCCAGCTCTATCCGTCGCGCGACGCCGATCTGACGGAGCGGATCATCGGGCAGGCGCGCGACGCGGGGTGTAACGTGCTTGTGGTGTCGGTGGATTATCCGATCCAGAACGTGAGTGAGGTCCCGCAGCGCAGCGGCGTGACGCCCATCGGCGGCATCAACTGGGCCAAGTTGCCGTCCATCTTCGGCGATCTCGTCGCGCACCCGGGCTGGCTTTACACGTTCCTGGCCAGTGGCGGCATGCCGAAGATGGAAAGCTGGATGCCCTATGCGCCGCCGGGCAGCAGCGCGAAGGAGATCGCGAAGTACTTTGCCAGCGTGTGGCCGCCCAACCTCGTGTGGCGCGATATCGAGCGCATCCGCGAACTCTGGACGGGAAAATTGGTGATCAAGGGGTTGATGGACCCTGAAGACATTGCGAAGGCCTACGAAGTGGGGGCGGATGCGGTGTCGCTGTCGAACCACGGCGGCAACAAGCTGAATATCGTTCCCGCGACGGTGGACTGCCTGGCCGCCGCGCGTGCCGTAGCGCCCGAGGGCGCGACCTTGTTCCTCGACGGTGGAATCCGCCGTGGCTCCGACATCGTGAAGGCGAGGGCACTGGGCGCCGATTTCTGCTTCTTGGGCCGGGCCTTCCTCTACGGGGTGTCGGCGGGCGGCCGGGACGGGGCCCGGCGCACAGCAGAAATCGTCCGCAACGAGTTGAGCTACACGATGGCGATGCTCGGCTGTGCGGACATGAACGCGGTAGATCCGGAGCGGCTGCGCGTCGCGAAATGACTCGCGTCAGCCATTGTCCATCGGTGGCAGCTGGTCGAATGCGGGCAGGTCTGGGTCGATCGTGACCCAGGGCTGCCTGCTCTGCGTATAGACCGTCATCTGCGGTCGGACCCAACTCGGATCGTCGAGGGTCACGGCGTTGATCCCGGCCGCACCGAAGCCCTCGCTGATGCCATAGACATAGGCGCCGCACCTTGCGCAAGAATGCCTGTGGACCGGCGTCTCCCGGTCCGACATTTGGGTGTGTGCGATGGTTTCACCCATCACGGAGAAGTCTTCTCGGCGCACCGCGACCGCCGTGGTGTAGGGCGCGCCGCTCGCCTGCTGGCAGTGCGTGCAGTGACAATCGAACACGACCTGGGGCTCCGCGTTGCATTCGTAACGCACGGCACCGCACTGGCAGCCGCCTTCGATCTTTCCGCTCATTGTTCGCGTGCTCCTCTTTCGTAGTCGAGTTTCGGGAACCAGCCTTCACGCCCCTCGGGCGTCAGGTCGAACAGGTTCCACAGGGGCCAGATGGTGTCGGCGTGGCGCGGATGCTGGCCTTCGTCGGCCGGGGAATAGAACATCTCCGAGGACCAGCAGTGGAAGATGCCGTCGGCGGTCTTCCGAAAGACATGAATGATCGGAATCTGGTTGTCGCCGCGCTTGGCCACATAGTCGGCGTTGAAACTTGTGTCTCCCGTCGAAAGCAGGCGGACCTTCCGCCAGCCGCGTTCGCGCGAGCAGGCGCGAACTTCGGTGATGGGGCATTTCGCGAAGACGGCGAAATTCAAACGGTCCTCGATGTGCGGTACCAAGCCGTCCAGCCCGTCGATCAGTGACGTACAGGCGGGGCAGGGGTTGCCGCCTGGACCGAACATGAACGAATAGACGATGAGTGTGTCCCTGCCCGGCGCGAACAGCTGGGAGAATCGCGTTTCGGTCTTGCTGTCTTCGACCGACAGGTCGCGCGGCCCTTCGATAAGAACATAGTCCTCTTTCAGCGCGCCGCCGGGGGGAAGGCTCCTGCGAAGTGCGGCAACCTCCTCGGTCTTGCGGCGCAATTCCATCTCGGCCGTGAGCAGGGCGTTGCGCGCGTTCCGGTAGGCCTCGGTTTCGTTGGGAAACCTGTCGTTGTGTAGATCGGTCATCACCAACCTCATAAATTAACTAATAAGTTAAGTATATGGATGGTGTTGGCAGATTCAACCCATCGGTGCCGGTCTCACGAAATATTGGTCACGACGATATAGAGCCCCAGCAGCAGGAGGGCGGCGAGGAACACCCGGCGGAAGGTCTGTTCGGGAAGGTTTCGCCGAATGCGCGTACCCAGCCAGTAACCGGCAAGCGTCGGGATTGTGATGCCGGCGGATACCAGGCCGATCTGGGAGGTGAGCAATCCTTTGGAGAAGAAGGCGACGGCGATCACGGACGAGCCGAGCAGAAAGAGAATGCCCATCGACTGGATCAGGGTGTCGCGGCCCATATCCAGCGTCTGCGGATCGGGCACGCCCGGGATGACGTCCGAGCCCGTCATTCCGCCGAAGATGCCCGTAATACCGCCGAAGGCTGGCGACATCCAGATTTCGTGGCGGCCGGGATCCGGCAGCCGCGGTGCGAGCAGGGCGTAGGCCGCGTAAACGACGAGGAGGGCGCCGAGTGTCACGGTCAGAACGACGGGATTGGAAACCACCAGGATCTCTGCGCCGACCCAGATACCGATGCAGAACACGGCGAACAGGCTCCAGGTGCGGCGGAGTGTCTGCAACAGGGGCGGACCCTCGAGGATCTGCCACAGGTTCGAGACGATGCCGGGCACGATGATGATGGCGATCGCGACGGGCAGTTCGACGATGGTCGCGAGCAGTCCGAGCATGACGATCTTCATGCCCATGCCGATCGTGCCCTTGACGAGGCCCGCGAGCAGGCCCGTGCACGCGATGAAAACAATCTCGAACAGTGACAGTTCGATGGCCATGATCTGCACCCGGAGGGACTAGATTTCCCACTCCACGTTGCCGTCCATGCCGATCTGCTGTCCGGTGATGTGCCGTCCGGCGTGCGACGCGAGGAAAACGGCCAGATCGCCCACTTCGGATGGGTCGATCCAGCACTTGAGCGAGATGAATTCGAGGAATTGTTCCTCGCGCTCCTTTTCGCTGATTCCGCGCTCTTTCGCCTGCCGGGCAAGAATGCCGCGCCCGCGTTCGTTGTCGATCAGGCCGGGCAGGATGGCGTTGCAGCGGATGCCGAAGGGGCCGTACTCGCGCGCCACCGTGTGGGTCAGGCCCAGTACGCCCACCTTGGAGGCGACGTAGGGCGAGCGCATCGGCAGGGCCACCTTGGCCGAAGCCGTCGAGATGTTGACGATGCAGCCGGATTTCTGGGCCTTCATGTGCGGCGCGACGTTCTTGATGCAATAGAACATGCCGTTGAGGTTCACCCCGATGGTGCGGTCCCAGTCTTCGTAGGAAATATCCTCAAGCGCGGCGGCGGGGCCGCCGATTCCGGCATTGTTCACCAGCACATCTACGCCGCCCATGCGTTCGACGGCTTCGCCGACGAGTTTCTCGACATCGGCGGGGATGCCCACGTCGGCCAGGGTGCCGCCGACGGCATCGTGGCCTGCCACCGCATCGGCCAGGAAGTCCGCGTTCACGTCGCAGGTGTGGACCTGCGCACCGTTTGCCGCGAACCGTTCGACGATGGCGCGACCGATACCGGAGCCGCCGGCTGTGACGATGACACGCTGTCCGAGAATTGAATCTTTCATCCCAGGAAACTCCGGCAACCGTTTGAAAATTATCAGTTGTTCTTGTTGGACATGTGTCGCCACCGCCCGTTGATTTCGGCCAGTTCCGCACGCAGAAGCTCGACAAGGCGTTCTCCGGCACCGGTCAGCGGCCGCCGCACCTGACGCACCAGGTAGTATTCGAGGTCGGCACGCGGCTCGACAATCGGATTGACGACATAGTCCTCGCGGTCGGCCGCGTCGATCACCGATGCGACGGCGGTGAAGGTGGACCAGCCCGCGCGCCGGACATACTCCAGGGTGGTGTTGAGACCGTCGGACTCGATGGTGGATTCGACGGTCATTTCCGCACGTGCGATCTGGTCATCGATCAGCCGCCGGATCGCATGGCGCGGGGTTGGCAGGACGAGGCGAAGCGGCGGCAGGTCGCGCAGGCGCACGGGCTCGAACGGTACAAGCCCGGCATCCGGGCCCGAAACCAGTGCCATCTCGTGCTCGGTGAGCAGGGTGGCCTCGATACCTTCGCGGCTGACGGCACTGGTGACGACCGCGAAATCGAGTTCGCCGGCGATCACTCGCTCGGTCAGGGTGCCGCCATAGGCCTCGTCTAGGGTCAGGGCGACGTTGGGGTGGAGTTCCGAGAAACGCGACAGCGCCGCCGGCAGCGCGCTGCGCGAGACGGATGGCACCATGCCGGCCTTGATCGCCCCGGAGACGTCGCCGGCAAGTTCGCGGACGCTCATTTCGGTGTCCGCGACCGCGTTCAGGATCGACAGCGACCTGCCATACAGGCGTTTTCCGGCGACCGTGGGCTCGACCCCGCGCCGGTTGCGCGTGAACAGCGGCACGCCAAGCTCGTCCTCGAGATTGCGGATCTGCACGGAAAGCCCCGGCTGGGTGCAGTTGGCCCGCCGCGCGGCCCGCGAGAAGCTGCCCTCTTCATAAACGGCGACAAACTGTTCGAGCTGGCGAAGATCCATGACCGGAACCATAAATCAGGACTATGGCAGGTGCCAGATACGATCAGTATCTTTTCTAGGCGGCGACGTCCGGTGCGCCGGCGCGGATCGCGCCCCACGCCGCCGCGGAATGCCGAAGCGCGGTCTCGAGACGCGCGACCAGGTCGCGCGCGGCGGGGGACAGGGGGCGCTGGGTCTGGTGCACAAGGAAAAACTCGAAACTGGCCCGGATGTCCGAGATCGGATTGACCGAGAACGCTCGGCTGTCGAGGTCTGCGATAACCGTGGTCACGGGCAGTATCGCGCAGAAATCGGAATTGCGGATGAACTCCAGGGAGCCGAACAGCCCGTCGATCTCCACCACCCGATCGATGTGGAGGTTGCCCGTCTTGATCTCGCGTTCGAGCATTGTGCGCAGACTGTGCTGGGCCGAAGGCATTACCAGGTTGATCGGGGGCAGGGACTTGAGCGCGACCGGCTCGAGGTGGGTGAGCCCGGCATTGCGTCCCGACACCATGATCAGCGGTTCGGACGAGAGCACCCGCATCTCGAGCCCGTCGTGGCGGCGCGGCTCGGTCGCGATCGCGAAGTCGAGCTCTCCGGACTGGACCCAGTCCGTCAGCGTGCCGCTGAAGGCCTCGACAACCCGCACTTCCACATTCGGCAGGGCGGATGTGAACTCCGGGAGAACCTGCGCGAGAACACCCTTGGTCACCGTGGGGATCAGGCCGACATCGAGCGAACCGGAGATGCCGGCCGAGAACTCGCGCATGGTCTGGGCCGCGCTCTCCAAATCGCCCAGGATCCTGCGGCAATCGTCGTGGAAGCGTTCGCCCGCCGCCGTGGGGCGCACGCCGCGGGCATGGCGCACGAACAACTGCACGCCGAGAGATGTCTCCAGCGCCTTGATCTGCTGGCTCAGGCTCGGCTGGGCAACGTTAAGGCGTTCGGCCGCGCGATTGATGCTGCCGTCTTCGAAAACGGCAACGAACGAGCGGATTTGCTTCAGGTCCATGCGGTCACCGGTGACTTTACTGCTATAGTATAAACCGATAGCAACCATTGTAAGTTAGTATTTGTGCCGATGGCGTGTGCACGGCTAGTTTCCGCGCCAATCGAACCCGTTCCCCCATCGCACCTTTCCGAGGAGAGGACCGACATGGCCAAGCCAAAAGTCATCCTGCAGCTCTATCCGATGTTCCCCGCCGACGGCGAGGAGGACCGAAAGGCCAAGCGTCCGCTCGGCAACGACAACGAGATGTATCACCGCATCGTTCACGAATGGACCGACA
>JAYPUG010000080.1:0-8413 GCA_038133965.1 Rhodospirillaceae bacterium
ATTGTGGCACTCGAGCCATTTCTGCTTCGAGCCCGCCTTCAGATAGCCGACATAGTTGCCGCGCGGATGCAGCGGCTGGCCAGCCCAACTAGCGCAGCTCAGCAGCGGAACCTCGATCTTCGACAAATCCGCGGTGCGCTCTGTATAGAACGGGTCGCTGGCGAGTGGTCGCGAATAGTAGTCGCGGTCGAGATTGGCGCGATTCTTATCGAGATGCTTCTCCGACAGGGTCGCGGGTCCGGCGGCCAGTTCGCCGTGGACGCGGCTCTTGTGACCGCGCTTGCCGACACCATGCTGAACCGTCTTGATCTGCAAATCGTACCAGTTGGCCAAAAAGCCGGTGTAGATACCTCCAGGGTGCGAGAGCTCGCGATAGAAGTCGCTGAAGCCTTCCCACACGCACATCGCGGCCAGGTGCGGCGGGCGCATCGCCGCGACCTGCCACTGGTTGACCGCGTAGTAGGAGATACCCGCGAGCCCGACCTTGCCGTTCGACCAGTCCTGGACGCCTGCCCACTCGATGCAGTCGTGGAAATCCTTC
Organism: Rhodospirillaceae bacterium; assembly: GCA_038133965.1. GTDB lineage: Bacteria > Pseudomonadota > Alphaproteobacteria > UBA6615 > UBA6615 > JAYPUG01. The sequence continues at coordinate 542 of JAYPUG010000080.1, forward strand.
GTCTCGCGCGGCGACCAGTGGTCGATGTAGCCGGGCGAACGGCACCCACTGTTCGGGGTCGACGACCTCCCAGCTCTGGTGGATGTTGGACGACCCCGTGATCGCCTCGGGATGCTCGCCCGAGAAATTCTCCCAGACGCTGGGATAGCCGTCCTGGATGGCGAGGTCCTTGGCGTAGGGGCCGTGCGCGAGGACGACCGGGTATTTGCCGGGCTTCGTCGGCCGGTAGACGTTGGCGCGCAGCACCAGACCGTCATCCATCTCGATCGGTACGTCCCAGTCGATGCGCATGCCGTCGCGCACCTCGGTCCACGAACCGTCCCCGGCCTTTTTCTTCGGCCGGCGCAAGCCTGTCTTTGACATGTCGAAAGCCCCCCGATCCACCTCTGTTCCCACCGGTCCGCCCGGCGGTTCGCCGGCAGTCTAGGACATCGGCACGACGCCTGCGATAGCGCTGGCGCGCCTAGTCCCGCGTCGGGCGCCGGTTGAGATAATCCTCCCGCCGCGCGAGCAGCTTCTCGAGACTTTCCGCGCGTCCGGCATTGCGCAACAGAGCGTTGGCATCCCTGCCCGAAGCGACAAGGCCCGCTGCATCGATCTCGCGCTTGCGGACGGCGATCGCCTGGTCGATGTACGCGATCGCACCGCCGAAATCCCCGCTCTCGGCCTGGGCCGCCGCCATCGTGGCGAGGTTGACCGATGTGGTGGACTTGCGCAGCGCCAGCTGGGCCAGGCGCACGGCCTCGCGCCCGTCACGCAGACCTGGATCCTTCGATGTGGCCAGCAGCCACGCCGCGGCGTTCGTCGCCTCGACCAGGCCACGATCGGACGCCTTGCGGTACCAGCCCAGCGCCTGCCGGTCGTCCACCGGAACGCCGCGGCCGAACTCGTGGGCGATCCCGAGGTTGTAGGCCGCGCGAGCATCGTTGCGCGCCGCGGCCCGGCGGTAGAGCGCGTGGGCGCGCGCATAGTCGCGCGGCACGCCCTTGACCTGGACGTACATGGTCGCAAGGTTGTTGATGGACTTGATGTGGCCCTGGTCGGCGAGCTGGCGCCAGATCGCGGCCGCGCGCTCGTACTGGCCGCGGTAATAGGCATCGTAGCCGCGCTGGAACGCCGCGGCCTGGCTCCTGTCGGTCTCGGGCGGGCTGAGCGGGGACCGCGCGCCGGGCGGCGGCGTGACCTGGGCCGGAACGGGTGTTACCGGCAGCGCCAAGGCACATACGAACGCTGCGGCAGCAAGGGCGACGCGCAGCCCGTGGGTCGGGTATCGAAATCCCGGCATCGCTCCACCCGCATCACCCCGCCAGCATGCCGGCGGCGATCTTCTCGGCCGACATGATGGTCGGGAAGTTGGTGTTGCCGCGCGGCAGGGACGGCATCAGAGAGGCATCGACGACGCGCAGCCCGCCGACGCCGTGGACCCGGCCCTGCGGGTCGGTGACCGCGGCGGGATCGTCGGCGGCGCCCATCCGGCAGGTCCCGGCCGGGTGGAACACCCCGGCCACGGCCTTCTCCGTGATCTCGGCCAGCGCCGCGCGGTCACGCGCCAGCTCTGCGATGTCGATCCCCGGTTCGGACAGTCCCGCCAGCACCGGCTTGCCAACGGCGGGCACGGTGTCGAACAGGCCGGAGAGGATTTTTGCCCGCACCGTGTTCGTGAAGGTGATGTCGTTGAGTGCCCGCATCCGCGCCGACCGGGTCACGGGCACGGCGTGGTGCCAGAGCGGGCGCACTTCGGGCGACAGCAGAATCTCGATCGCGCGGGCGACACCGTTCGTCAGCGCGGTCCGGTCGCGCGGCGCACTCAGGTAGCGGAACTCGATGCGCGGCGGCGTGTCCGGCTTCGCATCCGCCAGGGTGATCGCCCCGCGCGAGGCCGGCTTGAAGATCGTGGGCACCAGCGCGCCGATCCGGCGGCCCAGCGGATGCCAGCCGGTGCGGCTGCTGATCGACATGCTCATGTCGAGCGGCCCGGAACCCTCCGCACCCGACGAGAAGCGATAGGCGGCGATCGAGTGGGATTTCAGCGCGGGCGGCTGGGCGGCGTCGCGGCGCAGCTGGGCCACCACATAGACGACCTGGTGGTTCTGCAGGTTCGCGCCGACCCCGGGCCGGTCCGCCACCACGTCGATCCCGAGGTCGCGCAGATGTCCGGCCGGGCCGATGCCTGCGCGCAGCAGCATGGCGGGCGACTGCAACGCCCCGGCGCACACCACCGTCTCGGCCGCGCGGAAGGATTGCGCGTGCCCCGCGACCCGCGCGTCCACGCCCGCGATGCGCCCGCCCTCGACGACCAGCCGTTCCACATGGGCGTCGGTGACGATCGTCAAATTGGCGCGCGCGCGTACTTCGGCCCCCAGGTAGCAGATCGCCGTCGAGGCCCGGCTGACGGGAAACCGGCTGAGCGGCAGGCTGCCCACGCCTTCGCGGAATTCGCCGTTCAGGTCGGCGATATCGGCGAGCTGGCGGCGGTGCGCCCATTCATCGACCCCGTTCGCAAAGGGCGGCCATTCGCCGCGCGGCACCCGGCGGACGGGGATCGGCCCGTCATGGCCGTGCAGTTCTCCGGCGGCATCGATGTCGGTCTCGACGGCCCGGAAATACGGCAGCACCTCGTCCCACGACCAGCCGGCAGCGCCCAGGTCCGCCCATTCGTCATAGTCCATGGGCATGCCGCGGAGCGCGACCATGCCGTTGATCGAGGAGGTGCCGCCCATGATCCGACCCTGGCGGAACGGGGTGGCGGGCGAGTCGCCGGCCGTGCGGGCATGGCCGCGGATCGTCTGCCAGGCATAGGCCGGGTTGAAGTAGGACATGGGGTAGGTGTCGAGAACGTCCGCAGGCTCCGCGCCCGGCGGCGTGTCCTGCCCCGCCTCGAGCAGCAGGACCCGGTTGGACGCGCGCGCCGACAGGCGGTTCGCCATGACGCAGCCGGCCGAGCCCGCGCCGACGACGATGTAATCGAATTGCTGGGTCATAGGGGCAAATCCAGAGAGTTCCCGCGCCGCGGGAAGACCCCGGACACGGCGACAGGATATGTTACAAGCGGTCGCTCACGCCACCGGGACACAAGGCCCGGTCCGCAACAGGTCAAAGACATGGACGCAACCGGCACGGCCCGCTGGCCGCACATACTTTCCCCGTTCCGGCTGGGGCCGCTCGAACTCGCGAACCGCGCCGTCGTGGCACCGATGACGCGGATCAGCGCCGACGTAGATGGCGTGCCCACCGCACAGATGGCCGAACACTATGCCAACTTCGCGCGCGGCGGCTTCGGGCTGATCATCACCGAGGGCACCCATCCCGACACGACGTTCAGCCAGGGCTATCGCGACCAGCCGGGAATCGCGACCCCGGCCCAAATCGCGGGCTGGCGCACGGTCACGGATGCCGTGCACGCGGCCGGCGGGCGCATCTTCATGCAGCTCATGCACGCGGGCGCGCTGGTCCAGGACAACCGCTACACCGACGAAACGGTCGCGCCGTCGGCCATTCGGCCCGTCGGCGACATGGCGGCGCGCTATTACGGCGACGGACCGTTCCCGGTGCCGCACGAGATGACGCGCGACGAGATCGCGGCGGCCATCGCCGCGTTCGGCACGGCGGCGGCGAACGCGATGGAGGCGGGCTTCGACGGCGTGGAAATCCACGGCGCCAACGGCTATTTGCCCGTCCAGTTCCTGACGCCCGAGACCAACGCCCGCACCGACGAATACGGCGGATCTCTGGAAAACCGGCTGCGCTTCCACCGGGAGATCATGGCCGCGGTCGTCGCCGGCGTGGCGGGCCGCGGGCTCGCCGGCATGCGCCTGTCCCAGAGCCGAACCAACGACCATTTCTACAAGTGGCCGGGCGGCATGGAAGACGCGAAGGCGATCTTCACGTCGATGGCGGAAGACGGCGCCGACTTCATCCACGTCAGCACCCATCGGGGCCTGGACGCGGAGTTCGACAGCGGCCGCACCCTGGCGGGGATCGCGCGCGACGTCACCGGCCTGCCGGTGATCGCGTGCGGCAAGCTGGAAGACCCCGTGACGGCAGAACGGCTGCTGGCGGACGGCGAAGCGGACCTGGCGGCACTGGCGCGCGGCGCCATCGGCGACCCCGCCTGGCCCAACAGGCTCGCGGCGGGCGAAGACCCCATCCCGTTCGACCCCGGCATGATCAGCCCCGTCGCCACCCTCGACGCAACGGCCGCCTGGCGCGCGGCCAACGGCGCCACGGCCGGCGCGGCAGCGGACTGAGGCGATGAACGGCTTCCGGGCGCTCGTCTATGCCGTGTTCTTCTGCGGTATCGCGCTGATCGCGATCCTGCTCGACCGGTTCGAGATCAAGGGCACCACCGGCATCGCCATCGCGCTGGCCGGTGTCGCGGTGCTCTGGGTCGTGATGCGCGTGCTCCTCAGGAACACGCGCGGCCCCGACACCTAGGCGGGTAGCCCCGAGCCCCTATTTCTTCGCCGGGATCACCGGAACCATCACGTAGGACGGGTGGTTCGGCCCGGCGTGAATGGTCACGTTCCCGCCAAAGACCTTTTTCGGCCGGTCCTTCGGATCGTCGTGCAGGAACGGCCCGCAGCCGTTCAGCGGATGCGCGAAGTTCGACAGGTTCAGCGCCTCGCCCGAATATTCGTAATCCTTGCCGCGAACGGTCAGCGCCAACCGGTACCCGGCCGGCACGACGATGCAGGTCGGCCAGACTTCGATATCGAGTTCATAGACCCGCCCGGGCGTGAGCGGCTGCTTCTCGTCATGGCTGTGCCACGGCCGCCACGGCTTCGACTTCTTCGGGTCGAGCTTGCGGTGCGAGGCGCGCAGCCAGCCCTGGGCGATCGGCGTGTGCGGATCGACCGTGCCCTTGAAGGTGACCTCCTTCATGTCGGGCGAGAACAGCCGCACCACCAGGAACAGGTCCGCATCCTCCGTCTCGGACGAGACGAACAGCTTGGACGCCAGCGGCCCCGTGATCTCGGTGTCCTCGTCCATCGGCGGCAGGAAGAAGGTGGCGCCGTCGCCCATGCCCTCGTAGGTGATCTTGCCGCGCTTGGCGGGCGCCTTCCGCCCGAGGCTCATATGCGCGGGGTCGAGGTAGAGCTTCGTCCACTTGGTGCGCTTGATCGGCCACTCGTTCTCGCCGCGCTCGACGAACTTCTCGCCGACGTGGCGCACCTTGAGCAGGACCGGCGGCTTCCTGTTCCAGCCGTTCTTCTCGCCCTTCAGGTAGTGGCCGAAGAACTGCTTCTGCAGCTCCACGCCATAGGGCGTGTAGAACTCGGTCCAGTGCTCCAGCCCGTGGCACTCCAGCCACTTCTCCTTCGAGCCGGCCTGGTAGTAGCCCTCGTAGTTGCCGCGCGGGTGCAGCCCCTGCCCGCCCCAGCTGGCGGGTGAGAGCAGCGGCACCTTGATCTTGGCGAAGTCTGGCTCGCGCGCCTTGTACCAGTCGTCCTCCATCTCGCGGCGCGAGATGTCGCGGTGCATGTCGGCCCGGTTCTTCTTGAGCTTCGCCTCGGGCTGCGTCGGCGGGCCGGCGACAAGGTCGCCGTGCACCCAGCTCTTGTAGCCCTTTGTGCCGTAGCCGTACTGCACGGGCAGCACCTGCATCTCGTACCAGTTCTTGATGAAGGTGCAGAGGATGCCGCCGTGGCGCGCGAACTCGCGGTAATAGTCGTTCGCCGCCTCCCACGCGCACATCGCCGCCAGGTGCTTGGGCTGGCGGGTCGCCACCCACCACTGGTTCATGCCGTAATACGAGATGCCGTTGAGGCCGACCTTGCCGTTCGACCAGGCCTGCGTGCCCGCCCACTCGATGCACTCGACATAGTCGTCGGTCTCCTGGGGCGACCAGCAATCCATATAGCCTTCGGAGCGACCTGCCCCGCGGCTGTCCACGCGCAGGCAGACATAGTCGTCGGGCACCCACTGCTCGGGATCGACGGTTTCCCAGCTCTGGTACTTGTTGGTCGAGCCCTCGATGGCGTCGGGGTGGTCGGAAGAGAAGATCTGCCAGGTCGTCGCATAGAGCTCGTCCTGCCAGGCGAGCCCCTTGCCGTAGGGGCCCATGGTCATGATGACGGGGAAGCGGCCCTTCTTGTTCGGCCGGAACACGTCGGCACGCAGCACCGTGCCGTCGGCCATCGTGATCGGCACGTCCCAGTCGATGCGCATGCCATCGCGGACCTCGGTCCACGAGCCGTCCTTCGCCTTGTTCTTCGGCCTGCGGACCGTGGACTTGTCCGTCGGTTTCGCCGGTGACTTCGCCATGGTTCTGTCTCCCCCCACTGGTATGCGATCGGTTGACCCAAGCATCCCCGATCCGGGCCCCAACCGCCAGATGCCCGAACACGATTTCCGAAAAACCTCGCAGAACGCGCGGCGGACCAGCCGCATGAACCCGAACCGGCGCGCGGTCGCCGGGCTAGTTGCCGCGCGCCCGGAGCTGCCGCCAGAAAACCCCTATCAGCAGCAAGGGTATCAGGCCCTCGACGGCAACGATGCGCATGGCCATCGAGCCTCCGAACAATTCGCCCATGAGCCCGATATTGGTGAACCCGATCAGGCCGCTGCCGATACAGATGACCAGCACGCCGAACAGGCGGCCGCGCATCTCCGGCGGTGCGACCGAGTAGATCAGGGTCGACTGCATGGTCGAGAAGCCGGACGCACACAGTCCGACGACGATCAGGGCCAGCCCCATGGGCACGACCGCCACCATCCAGCCCGCTGCAAAGGCCGCGAAGAGATAGCCGAGCATGCCGAAATAATAGAGCCGCCGGTGACTGGGTATGTGGACCCGCGACGCAATGATCAGTGCGCCAAGGAGCGCACCGGCGCCCTCCAGCGCCGTCAGCCCGCCGATGAGACTGGCCGAAACCTGCAGCTCGTCGCGGCCGACCACGGGAATCATGGCGAGGAACGGAAACCCCCAGATATTGAAGACCAGCGTCACCAGCAGGATGTTGAGCACGTCGCGGTCGCGCGCGACATACGCAAACCCCGCGCGCAGATCGTCCAGAACCCGCGACACCGGTCGCGTCTCGCCGACCCGCCCGATCTTCGCCGAAACGAACAGGAGCACACCGACGCAGGCGGCATACATGGCAGCACTTAGCAAGTACGCACCGCCGGCGCCGAACCACTGGAAGATCACGCCGCCCAGAAACGGCCCGAGCATGCGCGTTCCGTTGTTGGTGGCGCTGTCGAGGCTCATCGCGGGTGCGATGCGGCCCATGCCGGCGACATCCCCCAGGATCCGCCGGCGCAACGGCATATCGGTGGTCCACACCAGACCGGACACGAACGACGCTGCGGCAACGACCCAGTAGGCATCCTGGCCGGTCAGGAAAAGCACGAACACGGTCGCGGAGACGAACAAGGCGCCCGACATGGTGATGATCAGGAGAATCCGCGGCGGGATACGATCGGCGAAGGTGCCCACGATCGAACCGAACGCCACCAGCGGAATCATGCGCAGGACAACCAGCAGGGCGACCAGGAACGGCGAACCGGTCGTGTCGAAGGCATAGACACCGGCGACCAGCATTTCGAGCCAGCGCGCCACCCCGCTGAAGATCCCGACGAACCAGATGCGCAGGAACTCGGCGTCGGTCAGCAGGTCACGAACGCCGGAGGATTTCATCATGATCGTTGTTTCACCGATGGCCGAACGAACCCGGCGCCCGGACGTTCTTGGCCGGGCGGGCGCCGACAAGGATGTGATCGAACTGCTGGTTCATTCGGCAGAGAATCCGGGCGGTTCCGAGCCCCCCGCGATCCGGAGCGCATGGGGGCGGTCCATGTTACAGGCAACTGGCCGCGTCAGCGAGATGCCGTTCCTCTGGCCACGATCCCGGAGCGCGCAACGCTGAAGGG
>JAYPUG010000081.1:0-4352 GCA_038133965.1 Rhodospirillaceae bacterium
TCAACGCCATCACCAACCCCACCACCAACAGCTACAAGCGCCTGGTGCCGGGCTTCGAGGCGCCGGTCCTGCTGGCCTACTCGTCGCGCAACCGTTCGGCCTCGTGCCGCATCCCCTTCACGTCGAACCCGAAGGCGAAGCGCGTCGAGGTCCGGTTCCCGGATCCGACGGCGAACCCGTATCTCGCCTTCTCGGCGATGCTGATGGCAGGCCTCGACGGCATCGAGAACAAGATCCATCCGGGCGATCCGATGGACAAGGATCTCTACGATCTGCCGCCCGAGGAGCTGGAAGGCGTGCCGACGGTCTGCAGCTCGCTGAGCCAGGCGCTCGAAGCGCTCAGCGCCGACCGCGACTTCCTGAAGAAGGGCGACGTGTTCACCGACGACCAGATCGATGCCTACATCGCGCTCAAGCAGGAAGAGGTGACGGCCTTCCTCCAGGCGCCGCATCCGGTCGAGTTCCAGATGTACTATTCGTCGTAGGCATCCCTGCACTTTCAAACGACGAAGGCCCCGCCGGCACGCCGGCGGGGCCATTTTCTTTTCGCCGCACCGTGCCGTCAGTCGGCGTCGCAGCACGCGGCAGCGTTTGTGTGCGTCATCGCCGGCATCCCGGGCGCGCCCGCAGGCGTATCGAGACCGTGATAGGTATCGGACTCTCCGAACGTGAAGAACGTCTCCCAAGGCACATCGTCGGGATCCGTGAACCAGGCCTTGTCCGAGTTCGCGTAACAACAGGTGGTTCCGTCTTCGTTGGTCCGACCAAGAGGCGCACGATCGGTTTCGCCACGGAACGCCTCGAACTCCTCTTTCGTATCGAAATGGAACCCGAGGTGCTCGATGCCCGGGGCGTGCCCGCGCTCGAACGCGCTCGCGAACTGGACCCGCGGATCGTCGAGCAGCCACATGGCACAGTCGTCCTATCGGACAACCGGTGCCTGGCCCCAAAACCGTGTGTAGTACGCCACACGCGCCGCGACATCCGCGACGCGGCTGTGCACATGCAATCGTTTCATCGGATCTCTCCTTTGCCGGCCTGTGTGTCGGCCATGACGTTGGTGATCGTGACATCCGCCCCGAGGCAGCAATTCTCGCCCAGGAACCCGACCAGCGCGTTCATCGCGTCATAGTTGGCCGTGTAGATGATCGAGCGCCCTTCGCGGCACGACGCGACCAGCCCCGCCTCGCGCAGATGGCGCAGGTGGAACGAAAGGGTCGGCAGCGGAAGGTCGATCGTCCGACCGATCTCCCCTGCCGGAAGCCACCCATGGCCGGCCCGAACCAGCAGGCGGAAGACCTCGAGACGTGTCTCCTGCGCCAGGGCGGCGAGCTGTTCGACGGCAGTTGTCACTTCCATATTTCGATAAATATGAAAATATAATCCAATGCCAAGGCGTAACAGGAAAAACGCGCGGCCTCACCTGGCGGTCTAGGACCACTTGGTCTTGGGTTTTGCCTGTTCGACGCCGTCCACGAACACGGCGTCGACCTTCTCGTTGAAGAAACAGAGATAGTTCCGGATGCGCGCGCTCTCGTGCACCGGGTCCGCATAGAACCACACGATGTCCCTATAGACCGTGTCGGCCACCTTCACCGCGTGGTAGCTCGCCGTGCCCTTGTAGGGACACCTCGTGTTGGTGTCGGACGGCAGCAGCTCAGCCGACACGTCCTCTCGCGGGATGTAATAACGCGTCGGAAGCCCTGTCTCGAACAGGAAACGCGCCCGGCTGGTCTCGGCGACCGTCTCGCCACCAAGCACAACCTTCACGGACCGCGTGCTGTCGAGAATGTCGACGCGCACACGGGGGCTGCGCGCGTGGACGAAGACCTCTTCGTCTTCTTCGAACCAGTGGTCCATCTCACGCCAATAGAAGGCCAGGTAGTCCTTGATCCCCGCGGCCTCGTCGAACGGGTACTCGTAGCTCCAGACCGCGTTCTCCGCCGTCTTGTCGCCCGCGTTGACCGTGAAATAGCTGGCGTCGCCCTTGAACGGACAATGCGTCGAGTGATCGGACCGTTCCAACAGGTTCATGGCCACGTCGCAACGCGGCAGGTAATAGACCGGCACATGCCCGCGTTCGTACAGGATCAACGCGGCGGTTGAATCGACGATCGTCTCGCCGCCGAAGACGACGCGAATCCGCTTCGGGCTCGGCTCGAACTCGACAAAATGTTCCGGCTTGTCCCGGTAACCGGGGGCCGGTCCCGCAGTCGCACTCATGACTGCCCCTCCTGAACGGTTCGCGTCTCACCCGTCTCCATGTTCACGATCAGCTCCTGTCCGCCGTTGCCGTGAACCTTGTCGTGGGCGCGGATGCGTACTTCCTTCGTGCCCGCCGGCACCCGGACTCCGCCGAGACTGCGTGTGAACGGCTGCTCGTTGACGTGAGGATGGAAGAGCGTACGGGTGGCAATCACGGTGCCATCCATGGCGACGACCTCCCAATTGTCGGCAAAGTGTTCCCACCCCTTGTCGTCGTGGCGGACTGTAACGCTGAAGGTGTATGTGCCAGCCGCATCGCGGACCGCGACCGCCGTGACGTCCGCCTCACCCGCAAAGGCAGAGGTGGCGGTCAATATGATGGCCGGGCACAGGGCCAACAGGGTTCGTCGCATGGTCAAGCCTCCGCCGATTCCGGGTCGATTTTCCTTGGCGTTCCGTCCGGCCCTATTGCCACATAAGTGAACACGCCCTCGGTCACTTTTTCGCGCACGAAACTCTCGTGCCGCCTGGACCAGACCTCGACGCGGAACGTCACCGAGGTGGTGCCCTGCCGTTCCAGCTCGGCGTAGCACGAAACCACGTCGCCCACATTGACCGGTTTCTTGAACGTCATCGACTCCACTGCGATGGTCACCGTGCGGCCGCCCGACAGATTCCGGGCCGCGATGCCACCCGCGATATCCATCTGGGCGAGAAGCCAGCCGCCGAAAATATCCCCGCTGGGGTTCGTGTCGGCCGGCATCGCGACCGTCTGGATGCACAAATCACCGCGAGGTTCCGTATCGGTATCGTTCGCCATTGCCACCATTCCTGCGAATCATCACATATTGCGCCATGTTCCGGGCTCGTCTCCCGGCAAGACAGGTTACCAGCACGTCGAGACCAGTGTGGCACGCGCCAAGAGAAAAACCGAAGAACCCGGCCTGTTCGACAGCGATGCTCCGTCGAGCGGTCAGTACACGGCCCAGGACATCGAGGTGCTGGAGGGGCTTGAGCCCGTCCGCCGCCGGCCCGGCATGTATATCGGCGGCACGGACGAACGTGCGCTGCATCATCTGGCCGCCGAGATTCTCGACAACGCCATGGACGAGGCCGTTGCGGGGCACGCGGACCGCATCGAGATGCATCTCGGCGACGACGGCCGGCTGACGATCACGGACAACGGCCGGGGAATCCCGGTCGATCCGCACCCGAAGTTCAAAAACAAGTCGGCACTCGAGGTGATCCTCACCACCCTGCACTCGGGTGGAAAGTTCGACGGCAAGGTCTATCAGACCTCGGGCGGCCTGCACGGGGTCGGCCTAAGCGTGGTGAACGCGCTCGCCGCCGAACTGCGGGTCGAAGTGGCGCGCGACAAACAACTCTGGGCGCAAGACTATGCGCGCGGTCTGCCCAAGGGAGAACTGAAGAAGCTCAAGGCCGTCCAGAACCGACGGGGCACCACAATCGTATTTGCGCCCGATCCGGACATCTTCGGAGAAAAGGCCGCATTCCGGGCCCAGCGCCTGTACGAGATGGCGAAGGCAAAGGCCTATCTCTTCCGCGGGGTCCAGATTCGTTGGTCGTGCGACGCGAAACAGGCCGCAGCAGAGGACACACCGGAGTCGGAGACCTTCCAGTTCGCCGACGGCATCCTCGACTACCTGCGCAGCGAAATCGGCGAACGCCCGCTGGTCGGTGCGGACATATTCACGGGCCGCGCGGACCTCAACAGCTCGAACGGCCGGGTCGAATGGGCGGTGTGCTGGCCTGCTGACGGCGAAGGGTTCGTCAGCTCCTACTGCAACACGGTTCCAACGCCCGAGGGCGGCAGCCATGTCTCTGGGCTGCGCACGGCACTGACGCGCGGCCTCAAGGGCTACGGCGAACTGGTCAACAACCGAAAGGCCGGCCAGCTTACGTCAGACGATATTGCCGACGGTGCGGCGGTCGTTCTCTCCCTGTTCATCGCGGAACCGCAATTCCAGGGGCAGACCAAGGAAAAGCTGTCGATGCCCGATGCGGCGCGGGTCGTCGAGTCACAGATCAAGGATCATTTTGATCACCACCTGTCGAATGACCGCCAGAACGCCGACGCCCTTCTCGAATGGGCAATCGAACGTGCCGACGAACGCCGCCGGCGGCGC
>JAYPUG010000081.1:4362-8385 GCA_038133965.1 Rhodospirillaceae bacterium
TCGCGACTGCCCGGCAAGCTCGCCGATTGCACACGCGACAGCGCGGACGGCACCGAGATCTTCCTGGTCGAGGGCGACAGCGCCGGTGGCTCGGCAAAGCAGGCTCGTTCCCGCGAGACGCAGGCAATTCTGCCGCTGCGCGGCAAGATCCTGAACGTCGCCAGCGCATCTGCCGACAAGCTGCGCGGCAACCAGGAACTCAGCGATCTGATCCAGGCGCTCGGCTGCGGCACCGGCAAGACGTTCGACCTGTCCAAGCTGCGCTACGAGCGGGTCATCATCATGACGGACGCCGACGTCGATGGGGCGCACATCGCCTCGTTGCTGATGACGTTCTTCTATCGAGAGATGCCGGAACTCGTGACCTCGGGTCGCCTGTTCCTTGCCGTCCCGCCGCTCTATCGGCTGGCGCGCAGCGGCGACGTGATCTACGCGATCGACGATGCGGATCGCGAGCGCCTGATGAAGGAGCACTTCAACGGCGCGGGCAAGGTCGAGATCAGCCGGTTCAAGGGCCTGGGCGAAATGCCTCCGGCCCAGCTGCGTGACACGACCATGGATCCCGAGAAGCGACAGCTTATCCAGGTCGGACTGCCGAGCGCGACGGACAGCGATACGGCCCGGGCAAAGGAAGCAAAGGCAACTGCGCAACTGGTCGAACAATTGATGGGCCGCAAGGCGGAGCTGCGCTTCAAGTTCATCCAGGAAAATGCTCGGTTCGTCGAGGAACTCGACGTCTGACCTGAACCTTCGGTTTGGATTACAATCTCGGTGTCGTTGCGGATCGGGGTGTTCGCCGGTACCGATCTTGTGGCAAGGCCACCTCTGCGAGGCCTGTATCGGCCGGCCCAAAGCCCCCACCGACAGCTGCAATTCCACGTGGAATCGCTGGACTTTCCGACCAACGACGCCCATGTTCCGCCCGACACGGACATTCGTGCATTTCAAAGCAGACATCAGGTATGAAATTTGAGGACTTGGGTCTCAGCGACCCATTGTTGAAGGCCATCGAGGCGGCGGGCTACGAGAGCCCGACCCCTATTCAGGCCGAGGCCATCCCGCACCTCCTCCAGGCCCGCGACATCATCGGCATTGCCCAGACGGGTACCGGCAAGACCGCGAGCTTCACGCTTCCGATGATCGAGATTCTCTCGACCGGCCGCGCGCGTGCGCGCATGCCGCGTTCGCTGATTCTCGAACCGACCCGCGAACTCGCCGCCCAGGTGGCCGAGAATTTCGAGGTGTACGGCAAGAATCACAAACTCTCGATGGCGCTGCTGATCGGGGGCGTATCGTTTTCCGACCAGGAAGAGAAACTCGACCGGGGCGTCGATGTGCTGATTGCGACGCCGGGCCGCCTGCTCGACCACTTCGAGCGCGGCAAGGTGCTGCTGGCGGATATCCGAGTGCTGGTTGTGGACGAGGCCGACCGCATGCTCGACATGGGCTTCATTCCGGACGTCGAACGCATCATCAAGCTGCTGCCTACGATCCGCCAGACGGCCATGTTTTCGGCGACCATGCCGGCCGAGATCAAGCGGCTGACGGACGCCTATATGATGAATCCGCGCACGGTCCAAGTTGCACCCCAGGCATCCGCCGCCGAAACGGTCACCCAGGGTCTGCTGCGCGTGCGTGGCGGCTTCAAGGAAAAGCGAGCAGCACTTCGTAGTCTCATCCGCAAATCCGACGTGAAGAACGCGATCGTCTTCTGCAACCGCAAGCGCGACGTCGCCGTCCTGGAGAAATCACTCCGCACCCACGGATTCAACGCGGCCGGACTTCACGGCGACATGCACCAGACAGCACGCATGGAAACGCTGGAGAAGTTCCGGGACGGCCAGATCGAGTTGCTGGTCGCCAGTGACGTTGCGGCGCGCGGCCTTGACATTGCGAACATGAGCCACGTTTTCAACTTCGATGTCCCCATGAATCCCGAGGACTACATCCACCGCATCGGGCGAACGGGCCGGGCGGGCAAGGAAGGCCATGCATTCACGCTGGCGACCTCGGCCGACGGTAAGTACCTCGCCGCGATCGAACGCCTCCTCGGCAAGGCCATCCCGCCGCTCTCTGGAAGCACCCGTGACGACGAAGATGAAGAAGCCGAGGCCGGACGGGCCGAGGAAGCGGAACGGAGCCCGCGGCGCCGGGGCCGCCGCCGGGACGGCGACGACCGCCGAGAAGGTCGAGAAAATTCCGACAAACCCGCCCGCCAGTCCCGCGGACGGAACGAGGCTCGAGACGACGACGGGCGCAAGAATACGAACGGACGCCGCAGCGATTCACGCAAATCGGACGAGAGCGAGACCGAATCCGCTTTCGGCCGCGACGAGGACACGCCGGACTTCCTTCGGCGCTAGTTGAGCGCCGGCGGTCAAAGAGGGGGCCAATCGCGATGCAAACGATCTTCGTTCAGGTGAAGTGCGATCTCGGAAAGGCGTACGAGGTGGCGGATTCTGCTGCGCTCGATATCGACGAGGTGTCCGAGGTCTATTCCACGTCGGGCCAGTTCGACCTGCTTCTCAAGTGCTACCTGCCTGATGATGCCGATATCGGCCATTTCGTGACTGCCAACATCCAGACCCTTTCGGGGGTAACGGACACATTCACGACCATCGCGTTCAAGGCGTTCACCTGAGCCGAGCACGCAAGTAATCAACAGCGACGGATTGACGGAATGAGCGAGATCGAACTCCCCGAACTTCGCGGCGAACACCTGTTCACGGCCCGGTTCGATGTGGCAACCCCGACTGTCCTCGAGAACACACCTTACGGCACGCGTATCATTGCCGGCATATCGGGTGGCACATTCGAGGGTCCGAAGATTCGCGGCACCGTGGCACCGATCCCGGCCGGCGACTGGATCCTGATCCGCAACGATGGCACGTGGCAAATGGACGTTCGGCTGACCCTCGTTACGGACGACGAGCACCACATCTTCATGACCTATCGCGGTGTGCGACACGGGCCCAAGGAAGTCCTGGACAGGCTCGCAAAAAATGAGCCGGTGGATCCGTCGGAATACTATTTCCGGAACACACCGTGGTTCGAGACCGGATCGGACAAATATGACTGGCTCAACCGGATCGTCGCGGTCGCGACCGGTCACCGGTTCCCCGAGGGGCCTGCCTACAAGGTATACGAAATACTCTGAGTATGCTCGCACACGGGCTCAGTCGCCGACGGCCGCCTCAAGAAGGGCTTCGTCGTCCTCTTGATCCGTCTCGGGACCGCCCTCGGTGATGGCGCTCTCCATCGCCGCATCACCTGTTTCGGTACCCGTAAAGTCGACATCGGCGATATAGGCACCAGAGAAATCGGCATTCTCGACATGTGCGTCACGGATACTCGCACCGCGCAGATCCGCCCCTGTCAGGCGTGCGTTGCTGAGATCCGCCCCATCCAGGTTGGCCCCGGCAAGATTCGCACCAGTGAGATTCGCCGGCCACAGACGCCCCGTCTTCTTGCCCGATGCATCCTTCAGATCGACTGCTACGAGACGTGCGCCAGTCAGAATTGCACCACGCATGTCGGCAGCTTCAAGGTTTGCACCCTCAAGCAGGCTTTCCGATAGATCAGCACCCGCCAAACGTGAATTCGCCATCTCTGACATCACAAACCGGCCTTCGCGAAGGTTTGCACCGTTCATCGCAGTACCCGTCAGGACGGCACCGCTCATGTCCTCGCCCGGCAAGTCGATACGCTCGATGTCGGCATCGGCAAGATCGGCGCGTGCACCCGTTTTGCCTCCACTCTCTATCCATTCGAAATGCCGGCGCAGAATTCGCTGAATATCGGGGGGAAACTCGCTCGTCGGTCGAGAGATTTTCGCCCCAGAGACATTCGCCTCCGCCAGATCTACCCCCTCAAGGTTCGCCTAGTGCAGATCCGCATTGGAGAGGTCGGTTCCCTTCAGCGTGACACCGGCCAGGTCTGCGCCGACAAGGCTGGCTCCGTTCAGGTTCGACTTGGTCAGATTCGCACCTTTGAGGTTCGCGCCATCGAGGTTGGAACCCCGCA
>JAYPUG010000082.1:0-8377 GCA_038133965.1 Rhodospirillaceae bacterium
TTGCCATTTCGGCACCGGCCCGTATAGCGCCCGGGCGCGCGGCTGTCAGCCGCGTTGGCATGTGGCGCCTAGTCCTGGACTGGCGGCCAGCCGCTCACGGGCCGGACCGACATGTACCAGTCGAGGATTTACTCGCCCGTCCACACGACCGTGTCCGAGCGGTCGCAGACATGTTCGAGAATGCGCCGGATTTCGCGCGCGCGGTGCGGCACGCCCATGATGTAGGGGTGCAGCGTGAAGCACATGATCCGCGTCGAGCCGGGCGCGGCGGTCGCGTCCTCGATCAACTGATCGAACTCGCGGATCGCGCGGTCACCGTATTCCTGCGCCCGGTGGCCCTGGATCAGCTGCATTGCCAGGTCGTTGAGCTCCTGCGTATAGGGCAGCGAGGTCATGATCCCGTGCTTCGTACGCAGATCGACCGGCTGGTCGTCGAGCACCCAGTCGGCGACATACTCGAACCCGGCTTCGGCAAGCCAATCGACGGTGTCGTGGGTCTCGGCCAGCGCCGGACCAAGCCAGCCTTTCGGTGGCCGTCCGGCCGCCTTCTCGAGCCGCTCGAAGACACGCTGGATCATCTTTCGCTGGCCGTCCACCGCGGGCAGAGCGCGCTGGATCCAACCGTGGCCGCACAAGTCCCAGCCCGATTCGAGCGCGGAATCGACGATCCGGGGGTACACGTCGCAGACCGAACCGTTGAGCACCAGGGTGCACTTGGCGCCGAACTCGTCGAAGATCTGCTTCAGCCGCCAGAAGCCGACCCGTTGGCCGTACTCGTGCCAGGCCCAGTTCGGGATATCGGGCACTGACTTGTCCACCCCGCCCGGCGGGTTCACCACCGTGCGCGGCATGGGCGCATCGATCACCCAGTTCTCGACATTGATGCAGGGCCAGACCACCACTTTGCCACCGTCGGGCAGCGGCAGCGGCGGGCGGCCCTCGATGGGCACATAGTCGATGCGGTCGGTGGGCCAGTCGAGGCTCATGGTTTTCCCCTGTTAGGCGGCGTCATGAATGCCGCGATTATTCTTCCCGGATGCGGATCAACTCGAAGCCGACTCCGTCGCTGTCCGGATAGATGTCGGTCTTCTCGGTCGAGGCGCGCACGGCGAGGATCTCCGGGAACCCGAGGCATAGGTCCGCGATCTCGCCCGCCAGCGTTTCCTGCAGGTTGATGTGGCGTCCTGTCACGAGAGCGTGGATGCCGTCGTGGATCCGGTCGTAGTCGAAGACTTCCGAGATCGAATCGTTTTCGGGCGCGGTATCGGCGCTCAGATAGAGAACCAGGTTGATCCGGATCGGCTGGGTGCGCCCCTTTTCGTGGGCGTGAATGCCCATGTGAACCTGGATGCAGAAATTCCGGAAGAAGATCTTGCGCACCTCGCTGCCACGCGCGAGCAGGTACTGCTCGACGCGATCCGTGACGGCAAGATCGGAAGCGAACATGCTCATTCGGTCGTGTCCTACGGTTCACCGGCAAACATAACGTCACGTACGCTCGGCACCAAATGCTGACCCCCATCGACCAGAATCGTCTCTCCCGTCACGGCCTGTGCCCCCGCCAGGTATCGCACCGCGCCGGCCACGTCCTCCGGGGTCGAGCCGCGCGCAAGCGGCGTGCGGCCATGAACCGATGCGAACTGTGCGGGCGCCTGGTCGCCGCTCGGCAGGGTCAGCCCCGGCGCCACGGCGCATACCCGAATCCGGGGGCCCAGCGCCATGGCCAGCATTTCAGTCAGCCCGGCCAGCCCGTATTTCGACAGGGTATAGGACAGGAAATCGGGATTGGGGTTTTGCAGTTTCTGGTCGAGAAGGTTGATGATGACGCCGTCGCCGCCTGCCGGCACCTGTGCCGCGAAGGCGCTTGCAAGTAGTGCAGGTGCGCGCAGGTTGACTGCCATCGACCGGTCGAACGCCGCCGCATCGAAACTGGCGATCGTGTCTTCCTCGAACAGCGAGGCATTGTTGACGAGACACCCGAGCCCACCCGTCGCATCCGACGCGGCGGCCACCAGCGTCGCGCACGCATCGGGATCGGACAGGTCGGCGGCAAGCACCGTCGCTTGCCCGCCTGCATCCGTTATGGATTTTGCGGTTTCCTCGGCATCCGCCACAGAGGCGCGGTGGTGGATCACAACGTGCCAGCCATCCGCTGCAAGTGCTTCGGCGATGGCGCGGCCGATCCGGCGCGCCGCCCCCGTGATCAGCGCGCCCCTGGCGTCGGACATGGGAGCGTTTCCCGTCGTGTCAGTCGAGCACGTCCGTGAACGGAATATGATAATAGAGCGTCAATATCTCGGTACCGGGATTGTTTTCATCGATACTGGCATTCGAAATGTGGCTGACGGCGATCGACATGCGCGAGCGGTCGTCGAACCGGTAGCCGAATTCGAGCTGTGAGCGGAACTCGATCGTGCTGCCGAGGTCCTTCCCGTCGCCGTCACTGTACGCACCCGCCCCGAAGCTGGGCGTAAAGACCCAGCGCCGCCCGAAGAACAGATCGACGAGAATTCCGCCGACTCCATAGACAGCCTGGTCGCTCGTTGCCTCGAAACCGATCCACGGCTTGAAGATACCGAGCGCCTTGTAGTCCGACCGATACTCCACGCGCAGGTCCACGGCGTCCATATTGTCGTTGAAGTCGTACCAGCCGGCGCCGACCGACAGGAAATCCGGATCGTCCGCCTGAGCCGGAAAGACGCCGAGCATCACGAAGACGGCCGCACATGCGGCAATTCGTTTGAACAGGATCAAAGGATTCCCCCTTCCGGTGCCGGGCACCGATCGACTTGCACGCCATCATACGAAATGGCGCGGGCCGGGCAACCCGTGATGCGCGGCTTCAGGACGCCGATTTCAGGGCCTCGACCGCACGCAGCAAGGCAATCCGGGTGCCAGGCTCCAGTGCCGAGTGCCCGGCGTCAGGAATGATTTCATAGTTCGCTTCCGGCCAGGCCTCGGCCAGCGCATCGGCCGTCTCGATCGGGCAGACCATGTCGTAACGACCCTGAACGATCGTCGCGGGCAGGTGGCGAATCCGATCCACACCTGCGATCAGGGCGCCGGGTTCGATGAACGCTGCGTTGGCCAGATAGTGCGCCTCTATCCGTGCCAGAGCGAGAGTGCCGCGCGTGTCGGACAGGGCCGCGATGGCATCCGGGCTGGGCTTGAGGGTCGAGCAACGGGCCTCGTACACGGCCCACGCGCGCGCCGCCGGCAGGTGTACGTCGGGATCAGGGTCGTTGAGCAGGCGCACATATGCACCCAACAAGTCGCCGCGCTCGGACTCGGGAACCGCGTCGCGGAACGCGCGCCACGCCTCGGGGAAGAACCGTCCCATACCCCCCACGAACCAGGCGACCTCACGCGGCGAACAGGTAAAGACACCGCGCAGGACGAGGCCCAGGCAATGCTGCGGACAGGCCTGCGCATAGGCCAGCGCGAGCGTCGAACCCCACGATCCCCCGAACAGGTGCCAGCTGTCGATCCCGCGCGCGGTGCGGAGCGCCTCGAGATCTCCAATCAGGTGCCCGGTCGTGTTGTCGTCGATGCTCGCGTCGGGAATCGAGCGGCCGGCGCCGCGCTGATCGTACAGGACGATACGAAAGTATTCCGGGTCGAAGAACCGGCGATGAACCGGCATCGTTCCGGCACCCGGCCCGCCATGCAGGAAGACGATCGGCACCCCTGAGGGATTCCCCGACTCCTCCCAGTACATTTCGTGCCCGCCGCCCAGCGCCAGCGTTCCGCTGTCACGGGGTTCGATTTCGGGAAAAAGTTCGGTGCGCAACGCCAAGACTCCCTTCGAGCGCCGACCGGCATGTGGGCGCGCGAGGACCGCAATGTCAACCGCGCGCCCGGCCATCTTCCCACCCCAATACGTCAGCAACCTGCCGCCGCACGAAAGGCTATAGTTCGCCCATGAGGCTACCGCTCGTCTTCCTTGTCTTGCTGTTCGCGTTGCCCGGCACGGCGGCGCTGGCTGACGATGATATCCGCACCGCCCTAACCGACGGCGGCGCGGCGCGCGTCGTATCGGTGGTCGATGGCGACACGGTCGTGCTCGACAGCGGCCGGCAGGTACGTCTCGTGGGCATCCAGGCGCCGAAGCTGCCGCTGGGCCGCCCGAACTTCGCCAAGTGGCCGCTGGCCGACGAGGCGAAGGCCCGGCTCGAGACGCTGGTCCTCGGAAAGACCGTCGCGCTCGCATATGGCGGCCAGCAGGTGGACAGGCACGGCCGGCTTCTCGCCCACCTGTTTCTCGAGGACGGCACATGGGTGCAGGGCGCGATGCTCGAGGCCGGCCTCGCGCGGGTGTACAGCTTTGCCGACAACCGCGCGCAGGTGGCGCGGATGCTGGCTGCGGAAACCGCAGCGCGCGATGCCAACACCGGAATCTGGTCGCACCCCTACTACGCCGTGCTCGACGACACAGCGAGCGCGGCACATATCGACCGTTTCGCGCTTGTCGAGGGGCGGGTCGCAGATGTGGCCGTGGTGCGCGGGCGGACTTTCATCAATTTCGGGCCCGACTGGCGCACCGATTTCACGGTCTCGATCTCCGCGCACGACCGGCGCGGTTTCGACGCTGCCGGTATCGCGCCGGAGGACTACCGCAACCGTCGCTTACTTGTTCGTTGCTGGATAAAATCGCGCAACGGCCCGATGATCGACTTCACCCATCCCGAGCAGATCGAGATCCTGTCCCGATGACGAGCAATACAGCGACCAGCGCCACCCGTCTGAGGGCCGGCCTCGCCGCCATTGCCCTGACCGTCCTGACCGCATGTTCGGTCAATCCGGCGACGGGCGAGCGGGACTTCACCGCCTTCATGTTACCCGAAGACGAGCTTCGGGTCGGTGCGGAGCAGCACCCGAAGATCCTCGAGCAATTCGGCGGCGCCTACCGGAACGCCGCGGTGACCGCCTATGTGGACCGCATCGGACAGCGACTGGCACGCGTGTCGGACCTGCCAAACCTGAACTACACCTTCACGGTTCTCGACGACGACATCGTCAACGCGTTCGCGTTACCGGGTGGCTACATCTACATATCGCGTGGCCTGCTGGGGCTGGCGAACACCGAGGCCGAGCTCGCCGGTGTGCTCGGGCACGAGATCGGGCACGTGACGGCGCGCCATTCCGCCCAGCGCTACAGCCGCCAGGTCGCCGCCGGACTGGGTACCGCGATCATCGGCACGCTGGGCTCCGTCTTTCTGGGCACGTCCTCAATTGGCGACGCCGTCGGCCAGGGCGCGGCGATCCACGTTCAGTCGTTCTCTCGCGAGCACGAGTTCGAGGCCGACACACTCGGCATTCGCTACCTCGCGCGCGCAGGATACGCCACCGATTCCATGGCTTCGTTTCTCGCTTCGCTGGAGGCGTTCAGTTCTCTCGAAGCACGGGTCAGCGGGCTGCCGGACCCGGCCTCGCGCTACAACATCATGTCCACCCATCCGCGCACCGGGGCCCGGGTGGTCGCCGCCAGCCGGTCGGCGAATGTGCAGCCCGGCGCGAACCCCGTGACCGGGCGTGACGCCTATCTGGATCGGATCGACGGGATCGTGTTTGGCGATTCCGAGAATCAGGGCCTCGCGCGCGGACGCGTGTTCATCCACAAGCCGCTCGACTTCCTGTTCGAGGTACCGCCGGGGTTCACCCTGTTCAACGGTGCACAACAGGTGATCGCCCGGGAATCGAACGGTGCCCTGATCGTGTTCGACGGTGCGTCAGGCGATCACCGCGGTACCATGAGCGACTACCTGACACGGGTCTGGGCGCGCAACGCCCGCCTGTCGAACGTCGAGCGGCTCGCCGTCAACGGCATGGACGCCGCTACCGGGGCCACCCGGATCACCAACTCCAACGGGACATTCGATGCGCGCCTGGTCGCCCTACGCCATCCTTCGGGACGCATCTACCGGTTCATGTTCCTCACGCCGCCCGCACGCACGGCCGCGCTCAACACCGACCTGCGGCGCACGATCTTCAGCTTCCGCGAACTCACCACCGCCGACCGCGCCCGCTTCGCGCCGTGGCACATCGAAACCGTCACCGTGCGCAGAGGCGACACCGCGGAAAGCCTTTCCCGGAACATGCCGCTGGACGGCCCCCGGGACGAGTGGTTCCGTGTGCTCAACGGCCTCGCGCCCGGCGCACAGCCGGTGGCCGGGCAAACCGTCAAGATCGTCGTTCCGTAAGCTTCAGGCTTCGAAAGTCTCGATGAGCGCGCCGCCGGCTGCAAAACAGCCTGCGACGAGCGCTCCGCCGCGACCGCTCCCGCCATCGAGGATTGCCGTGAACGGCGCCTCCACGACCCCGCGTGCCGCCCGGTCGTAACCTGCAACAACCCGCGCGAAGTCGCCATAAGGCGCATCGAGCCGGTCAGGCTCGCACGGTGGCCACCAGAAACTGTCCTTCTGGGCCTCGAGGGGCCGCGACGTGTCGATACCGGCGTTCACGAACAGCAGCTGCGCGCCGTCCTCCTCGGCGATGCTCACCGCCGCACGGCGCAACGCCGACATGAACTGCACATGACCAGGCTGCGCATGCACGCGGTCACGGACATCCGCAGTCCAGCGCGCACAGACAGCCGCACCGGCGCGTGCGGCCGCCTTGCCGTCGGCTGCGCTGGCACCATAGGCCTCAAGGGTGGCGCCGACGCCATGGTCGAGCATCCAGTCGAGGACCCGGGCAGGGTCCAGCGCGAGCTGGAGCTGCTGGAGCTTCTGCCACATTTCCTCCTGGCCACCCCTGAGCACCGCCACGTCGGACGCGAACATGCCGTGCGCACCGATCACCGCCCGGCGGAACGAGAGCATCGCGTCGATGACATCGGCGGAGCCGGGACCGTGCCCGATCAGGTTGCCGAGATAGACCAGCCGGTCGCCGGGCTCGAACCGTGCCGCAACCGCGTCATGGAGCGTGCGCAAACGATCCGCCTCGCCGTGCACGGAGGCGATCGCCCACACGCGTCGGGCGGCACGCAGCACGGCAATCTTGTCGCTGTCGAGGACAATCGGAGACATTTCGACACGCAAGATGAATCAGCGCTGCGCGTCGCCGCAAGGCGCGATTCAGTTGCAGAGCTACCGCTGTCGCAAATGAACCGGGCCGGCCCCGCGAAGGACCGGCCCGGTTTCCGTCGGTGCATTATCGCGATCAGGCCGCGAGCAGCTTCTCCAGCTTCTCGACCGCGTCGTCGTGCTCGGTGCTTTCCACCGCCGCAAGTTCACGCGCCAGCCGGTCGAGCGCTGCCTGATACATCTGGCGCTCGGAATAGGACTGGTCGGGCTGGTCCTCGCCGCGGTGCAGGTCGCGGACGACCTCGGCGATGGAAACGGGATCGCCCGAGTTGATCTTTGCTTCGTACTCCTGGGCGCGCCGGCTCCACATCGTCCGCTTCACCCGGCTGCGGCCCTTGAGCGTCTTCAGCGCCGTGTCGATCACCTTGCGGTTCGAAAGCTTGCGAAGACCCGATTCCTTGACCTTCTCGATCGGCACCTTGAGGGTCATACGCTCGCGCTCGAAGCTGATCACGAAGAGCTTCAGCTTCTGCCCGGCGATCTCATGCGTCTCGATCCCCGTCACTTGGCCGACGCCGTGCGTCGGATAGACGACGAAATCCTCTTCCGCGAACTCAAACTTCTCCTTCTTCGCCACCGCACGCTTCGGTGCGGGCTTCGCAGCAGCACTCGCCGTCGCCTTGCTCGCCGCCGGCTTGCGGGCGGGCGCCGCCTTGGCAGCGGGCTTCTTGGCGGCAGGCTTCTTTGCCGCGGGCTTCTTTGCCGCTGTCGCCTTGGAAGCCCCAGACTTAGTCGGGCTCGCCTTTGCAGCCGCAGGCTTCTTCGCCGGGGCCTTCTTTGCCACGGCCTTCGAGCGCGTGCTCGTCGTTTTCGTCGCTTTCGCCATTTTCGTTCCGATAATCGTTTGATTCAGACGCCAGACACCGTCGCCCTTGCGCGATACCTGCCGACGCTCAAACACGCCGACGTACTGTGTTGCAGCGCACAAAGATGAGGGACGGCAAACGGCCGCCCCTGTTGGAAAGTCCTATTATATCAGAATTTTCGGGATTCTGACAGTCGCAATCGAGGCTTACGCGGACGTCTTCAGTCGCCGCTGCCCGGATTCGCGCTGAAATACTTGTCGAACTTGCCGTCCTCGTCCTTGAACTCGTCGGCGTTCTCCGCCTCGTCCTTCTTGGACGTGATGTTCGGCCACTTCTCGGAATACTCGCGGTTGAGTTCGAGCCATTTCTCGGCCTCGGGCTCGACGTCGGGAATGATCGCCTCGGCCGGGCACTCCGGCTCGCACACGCCACAGTCGATGCATTCATCGGGATGGATGACGAGCATGTTCTCGCCCTCGTAGAAGC
>JAYPUG010000083.1:0-425 GCA_038133965.1 Rhodospirillaceae bacterium
GCTCGAACGAGAGCGCGTTCGGGCCGTCGTGGCGCGCGCTCGAGGCCTATTCGGCTGCCAGCGAAGAGGTCCATCGCTCTCCCGAAATCGATGCGCGCTCGCTGCGCAACGCGCTCGCTGCTGCGAACGGGCTGGAGGCGGACCGGATCATCTGCGGCTGCGGTTCGGATCAGATCATCGACCTGATCGCGCTGGCCTATGCCGGGCCCGGCGACGAGACGATCTACAGCGCCCACGGGTTCACCATGTATCCGATCGCGACCCTGGGCGTCGGCGCCACGCCTGTGGCGGTCCCGGAACGCAATCTCACCGCTGACGTGGACGCGATCCTCGAACGCGTGAACGCGAACACGAAGATCGTGTTTCTTGCGAACCCCAACAATCCGACGGGCAGTTACCTGAACGTCGATGCGTTGCGGCGACTG
>JAYPUG010000083.1:435-5661 GCA_038133965.1 Rhodospirillaceae bacterium
GAGGTGCTGCTCGTCCTCGATGCGGCCTATGCCGAGTATGTGACCGAGGCCGACTACGAGCCCGGTATCGAGCTTGCGCGCGATGCCACCAACGTGGTGATGACCCGCACCTTCTCGAAGATCTATGCGCTGGCGAGCCTGCGCGTGGGCTGGGCCTACGGTCCGCGCGACGTGATCGGAATGCTCGATCGCATCCGCCCGCCCTTCAACGTTTCGAGCCCGGCCATCGCGGCCGCGATTGCCGCGATCGAGGACACCAAGCACACGGAACGTTCGCGCGCCCACAATGCCGAGACGCTGCCCTGGTTCCGGGCGGAGGTCGAGGCGCTGGGACTGGAGGTCAATCCGTCGGTCGCCAACTTCGTGATCGTGCGATTCGATCCGGACGGCGAACGCAGCGCGGAAGCGGCCTACCGGCACCTGTTTGCGCGCGGCATCGTGACCCGTCGCGTCGCCGGCTACGGCCTGCCCGACTGGGTGCGCATGTCCATCGGCACGCGCGAAGAGATGGAAGAGGTGGTGGCGGCCCTTCGCGATTTCGTGGGCCAGTCATGAGCGCCTTCGAACCTTTCGAGCGGATGGCGATCGTCGGCATCGGGCTGATCGGTTCGTCGGTCGCGCGTGCGGCGCGCGAGGGCGGCCTCGCGCGCCATGTCGCCTGTCACGATGCCGACCCGGATGTCCGTGCGCGGGCGGCAGCACTCGACATCGTGGACAGCATGCACGACGCGCTGTCCGATGCGGTAACAGGTGCGGACATGGTCGTCGTGGCAACGCCGGTGGGCGCTGCGGGGGCCGTGGCGCAGGCGATGCGCGATCACCTGTCGCCGGGTGCGATCGTGACCGATGTCGGGTCGGTGAAGGGCTCGGTCATCGCGGCAATGGCGCCGCACATTCCCGATGGGGTCCACCTGGTTCCCGGGCATCCCGTGGCGGGCACGGAGCATTCCGGCCCGGAGGCGGGGTTTGCGGAACTCTTTCGTGACCGGTTCGCGATCCTCACTCCGCCGCCGGGTGCGGATGCCGGCGCCGTCGATCGGCTTGCGGCGTTCTGGCGCGCGCTGGGCAGCGACGTCGAACTGATGGACGCAGAGCATCACGACCGGGTACTGGCGATTACCAGCCATCTGCCCCATCTGATCGCCTACACGATCGTGGCGACCGCCGCCGACCTGGAGAGCCAACTCGAAGCACAGAAGGTCGATGACGAGGTCGTGACCACGCGCGAGGTGATCAAGTACTCCGCCGGTGGCTTTCGCGACTTCACGCGCATCGCAGCCTCCGATCCGGTGATGTGGCGTGACGTGTTCCTGCAGAACAAGGATGCGGTGCTCGAGATGCTCGGCCGGTTCAGCGAGGATCTTACGGCGCTTCAGCGTGCGATCCGGTGGGACGATGGCGACGCGCTGTTCGAACTGTTCAGCCGCACCCGCGACATACGCCGCGGTGTCGTCGAGGCGCGCCAGGCCGGCCGTTTCCAGTACACCGAGAACGGCGAAGACAAGGACGGCTGACACCTCAGTCCCACACGATCGGCGGAATCCGGACCAGCGGAACGGGTCCGATCGACAGCCGGCCGTCCTGTATCGATATCGGCACCTGTGCCTCGGGCGGGCCGCCATTCGCGGGCGCGCGCGTGAACACCGCCAGCATGATCCGGGCGATCGCGGCTTGCTGTGGGCGCACCTGCCCGGTTCCCTCGAGAACGTCGATCACCCGGTCGAGCCCGGCAATGCGGGCGGAGAGCGCGACGATGGGCTGCAGCGCGCCGTCGAGCGCGAAGGTGCCGTCGCCGCGCAGGCGGACCGGCCCCCATTCGATGTCCAGCGATTCGAGCTCGATCGTACCCCCGGCATCGCGCCAGCGCGCCAGCGTGGCGCTGTCGATCGTGCGTGGGCGAATATCACCACGCAGGGATATCCGCGTGTCGAGGCGGGCAACCTCGTTCCCGAGGATGTTTCGCACGGCCGGGTCGAGCGACATCGCCGTGAGATCGATGCCGGTCATGGTGATCGCGAGATCCTGTCCGGTCGATGACGGGTCGATCGCGTCGGGGTCCGACCGGTGGTGGCGCCGGACCCAGTCGCCTTCAATGGAACCGAAGGTCGCCTGCATTGCACCGTTGACCAGCAGGTGCATGTCCCGGGACGCAAGCTGGACCTGCTCCGCGGGGCCATGTTCGCTTGCGGCGATGCGCCCCTGCAGCTGGGCGTGTCGCGTTTCCAGTTCTACCTCGCCGGTGGCGTCGGCGATCCGGAGCCCATGTGATCCGGGGGCGTCGAACCGCAAGACCCTGGGGCCGTCGGTCAGGAACCGCAGCACGGTGTCGGCGCCAGACCAGGTAATGGTGCGCTGGGGTGCCCGCCATTGGCCACGCGGGTTCGCGATCGTGGCCAGAAGCCGGATGGGGAAGCCCGAGACGGTGATGGAGTCCCAGGCGAACTCGACCTGTTCGGCCCGCCGGGATGCCGCATAGTCGTCGAGAGTGGCGACAGCACGGTTTGCAAGCCAGAACCACACACCGGTCCACGCCAGCAGGAGGGCCGCGACCAGTCCGACCGCCAGAAGATACTTTCGCTGGAACAAGGCCATGCTGTTGCCCTAGATGTGCCCTGCACAATCTAGAACGCGCAATCACGACCGTCGAGCCGACCTCCTCCGCCACCATGTCCATGATCAAGACCCAGCCCGATCTGAGCCATCTCACCGATCAGTACGAGCTGACCGAGGAAGAACTCGAATGGACCCTGCGCGCGGTCATGGAGTCTCATCCTCGCGGCGAGGATATCTGGATCTTCGGCTACGGGTCTCTCATGTGGCAGCCGGAGTTCGAGTTCGAGGAACGGTCACTTGCCCTTGTGCACGGCTTCCATCGTTCGTTCTGCGTCTATTCCCATATCTGGCGGGGTACACGCGAGCGGCCCGGTCTCGTCCTCGGGCTCGACAATGGGGGCAGTTGCCGCGGTATGGCCTATCGGGTGCGTGCGGCGCGCGCGGAGACGACGGTCGAATATCTCATCCGCCGTGAGATGGTCACGCGGGTCTATATGCCCCGGTGGGTGACGGCGCGGATCGATGGAAAGCGGGTGCGTGCGCACACCTACACGGCAGCCCACAATCATGTGCAGTACGCCGGGCGGCTCTCCGATGACGAGGCAATGCGACTGATTCTTCAGGGAACGGGACGCGGTGGCCACAACACCGACTATCTGCGCAATACCGTCCGGCATCTCGAGGAGTTCGGGATTCGTGACCGACCGCTCGAACGGCTGGTCCGCCAGCTCGACAATGGCTGATACCTTTCCGAAGAACCGGATTTATCCACAGGGCATCCCCATTCGGCGAGCGACGTTGCACGCATCGGAGCTCGCAAGGTTTCGCGGCGGAAAATGATATCTTCAGGTGGAACATTCGGCGTTTTGGTGTTTCCCACATAACTCAGTTTCACCAGATATTTCTGCCTCCGAAAGACTTCGCCAAATGTTTCCTTTGTATTTACGGGGCTGAATTTCACGGGCGGGCCTACGGCACGCAGATTATTACGGACATATTACCCACCCACTTTCGGGCGCCGGGATTGTGCAGCGTTCCACACATTTATCCACAGCTCTGTTGCGTGAATTTGTCTAGCCGGATGGATGTTGCGGATCCGCGAGGAGGCGTTCCGACGCACTCTCGATCGTGTTCTCCAGACGTTCAAGAAACGCACGGCGCGGCAATCCTGCGGGGATGGGCTCGAGGAACTCGAGTGTGATGGTGCCGGGCCGCAGCGCGAGGGAACGGCGTGGCCAGAACAGGCCGGAGTTGAGCGCCACGGGGACCACCGGCAAATCGAGCGCGCTGTAGAGTGCAGCCACGCCCGCGTGAAAGGGGTGCGTCGTCCCCGGTGCCACCCGTGTGCCCTCCGGAAAGATCACGATGGGGCGGCCTTCGCGAACGCGCGCCTGTGCCGCGCGCACCATCGCACGCAATGCGCCCATTCCGCCCGCGCGATCGATCGCGATCTGGCGCGAACGGACGAGGCACCAGCCGAACAGGGGAATCCAGGTCAATTCGCGCTTCAGTACGATCGCACCGTCACGAATGACGAGATTGATCGCCAGAGTGTCCCAGGCGGACTGGTGCTTGATCGCGAAAAGCACGGGCCCGTCGGGGATTCTCTCGGCCCCTGCGACCCTGTGATCGATGCCCACGGTCAGGCGGAGTATCCGGAGGCCGACCCAAATCCACATTCTGCTGTAGGCGAGCAGGGGACGTGGTGGTCCGAGGAGCAGGGGCAGGACCAAAATCCCCATCATGGTCGTCCAGCCATAGAACAGCACGGTGAAGGCGATGGCGCGGATGCGGGTCATGACATCGCGAGCAGGTCGGCGGCCAATCCGCGAAGGCGCGCGGCAAGGAATTTCGTGTATTCGCTGGCCAGCAGGGACGCGGTTCCCGGCCACCGCCACCAGCGTGCCAGCCGGACATTCTCCGACGACACCGGCGTTGGAAGGATCTCTATGTCGGGGAGTCGGCGCCGGAACTCGAACAGGCTCCGCGGCATGTGGAAGTCCGCCGTGACCAGCCGGAGACTGCCGACATTGCGGGTCCGTGCCCAGCCGGATGCCTCGACCGCGTTCTCGCGCGTGTTGCGGGCAGCACGCCCGAGAACCACGCAGCACTCGAGACGGTCGCCAGGTATCCGCTCGACGCCCGGAAGATCGCGGGCAGCGACCGTACCGTCCACGCCGGAAATCAGCAGCAACTGTGCCTTGCCCGCGTTGAGGAAATCGATCCCGCGCTCGATCCGGCCGCGGCCGCCCGTAAGGACGACGATCCCGTCCGTGGCGCGCAGGTCTTGGGACGCCGGCGTGCGAGGTATCGATTCGACAAAGTCGATCAGCCCGGCGAGCCACACAGCTGCGGCGAACGCCACCACTGTCAGCACGACGCGCCGGCGCGTGCGTCTGTTCCGGTTCCGCTTCACGGCATGCGCGCGAGCGCACGCAGTACAGTGATGCGCGCGGTCAGCATCGCGATGGCAATGGCGGCGGCGGGGACGACCAGCAGCGCAACCCAGTTCAGCACGGAAAGCGAGAGCGGCGGCAGGAATGCCGCGTCCACCCCGCGCGCGACCCAGCCGATCAGGAGCAGCACGGCTGCCGCGGCCATGGCACCGGTCAGCCCTCCGCGAAAGGCCAGCATCATCGCCTGCAACTGGAACTGCCCGGCAATGTAGCGATC
>JAYPUG010000083.1:5671-8294 GCA_038133965.1 Rhodospirillaceae bacterium
ATCCTGTGCTCCCATCTGGTGCAGCAGTTCGATGATTGCGGCATGGACAGCAAGCCCCGACCGGGTCGTAAAGACGACGGCGATGACTGCTGCGGATGCGATCAGGGCGAGAATCGCGAAGGCCAGTGCTTCGACCACCCGGCCCAGGTCTATCAGCGCCGAAAGCCATGCGCGGTGGTCGTCCACGGCGGTGCCGGGCGCGATCTCGGACAGGCGTGCGGCCAGCTGCGTGGCGTCTATCCTTGCGCCGGGGGCGAGTTCCACGTCGATCAGCGCGGGCACGGGCAGGCCCGCATCGACCGCGCCTTCGCCGAGCCAGGGAACCAGCAGTGCACGCACCGTCTCGGCCGGCACTGCCTCTGCGCGCGTCACGCCGGGGGTTTGGCGAAGCATGGCGAGCAGCCGTTCGTTCGTTGTTTCGTTGGCCGTGGCCTGGGGAACCTGGGCGGTCATGCGCCCGGTGAGATCGCTGTCCCACGCCTCGATGGTGCCGGCAACGACGAGAGCGCCGGCGAACATCAGCGCGCCGAGAAAGACCATCAGGGCCACGATCCACGGGAGGAATCGCGTGGACTGGTCCCGCTCGAAGGGAAGGTCCGTCCGTCCCGCCAGCATCAGGCGGTGCTCCTTGCGTGCCGGCGCGCCGCGCGGACGGCCAGCTCGCCGTCGTCGAGTTGCAGAACCGGATAGCCGAACTGTTCCACCAGCCCCTGGTTGTGCGTCGCGATCACGACGGTCGTGCCCGTCTTGTTCAACTCCTCGAACAGATGCATTAGGCGCAACGCGATCCGGTCGTCCACGTTGCCGGTCGGCTCGTCGGCCAGCAGTAGGCGGGGACGGTTGATCACTGCGCGTGCGATTGCCACCCGTTGTTGCTGTCCACCCGAGAGGGTGGACGGGCGTGCGTCGAGCCGATCGCCGAGACCAACCCAGCTCAGCAGTTCACGCACATGGGTGTCGATCTCGGGGTTGCGTACGCCGCTTACGCGCAGCGGCATGGCGACGTTCTCGACGGCGCTCAGATGATCGATCAGGCGGAAATCCTGGAAGACAACACCAATCCGTCGGCGCAAGCCGGGCAACTCAGCGCGCGGCGTGATCGAGATGTCCTTGTCGAATACGTGCACTAGGCCACGGGTCGGCCGCAGTGCTAGGTACATCAGCTTGAGCAGCGTCGTCTTGCCCGCACCGCTGGCACCCGTCAGGAAGTGGAATGAGCTCGGAGCCAGTGAAAAATTGACGTCGCGCAGGATTTCGGGGCCGATGCCATAACGCATTCCGACGTTTTCGAAGCGCAGCACGGGACGGCGATTCCGGTTCCGGTGACTGGGACAGTGGGGCGACCCGACTCGGCAGCAGATCCTCTTCACGTTGGCATGACGGCCGGGACGGGTAAACCCGGCTCCTCTGTGCAGGGCCGTAGGCGGGCTGCAAATGCCGTGCAGAAGCGAAAAGTTGCGTTTTTCCGGCAGTTGAGGAATGCGGTATATACTTCCGTCATGTGTTCCCGCGAAGTTAGTCCGGCCAGCCAAGCATGATTCTCAGTTGCCCAGATTGCAGCGCACGGTTTGCGATCGATCCGGAGAAGCTCGAGCCCGACGGGCGACGGGTGAAGTGCGGCAAGTGCGCGCATGTCTGGTACGAATCGCCGCCGGAGATCGTCGAGGACGAGCCGGCTCCCGAACCCGTGGCGGTCACGCCGCTCGAACCGGACGAACAATCGCCGATCCGGCCGCGCAACCTGCCGACCGTGCACCAGGCCCGCAGCGGCGGCCGGGGTGCGCGCAACGCCTGGATTGCGGTTGCCGTTTTGCTCGTCGCTATCGGTGCGGCGCTCTGGTTCGGACGTGCCCCCATCGCGACCGTCTATCCGGCCGCAGAGGACCTCTATGCCAAGGTGGGGATCGCGGTGTTCCCGCCGCCGGGCGAGGGGCTGGAGATCGAGTTCAATGCGCGAGCCGAATCGGACGAACTCTCGTTGCGTGGCGAAGTCGTGAACGTGTCCGATTCCGTGCGCGACGTTCCCACATTGCACGTCGTGATATCCGACAGCTCGGGAACAACGCTGAAAACCTGGTCTTTCGCGCCCGATACGAAACGACTCGGGCCGGGTGAACGCGTCGCGTTTACCACTGAAACCCGCGAAATTCCGGGCGGTGCGGCGAACGTTAGTATTTTGTTTACCGATCCTAACGAGAATTCCTGACATCAGATCGTCTCTCACCCCGCGGTGGCGGGGTGCTCCCTGGCGGGCCGGCGATCGCGCGGCGCTGGGCGGCATGGGGCCGTCGGGCGTGCGTTTGACCGGTGCCGAAACATGCTTTCCGGCACGCCGGGGGAGGAGCAGGACCATGGCAAGAGTGCTGATTGCCGAAGATGACGTGGCCGTGCGCGAATTCGTGCGGCGCGCGCTCGTTCACGGTGGACACGATGTCCAGACGGCGAATGACGGTCTCGATGCGTTGGATCAGCTGAGTATCGACGACGCCTTCGATCTCCTGATCACCGACATCGTCATGCCGGGAATGGATGGCATCGCGCTTGCCCTGAAAGTCGCCAAGGAACATCCGAAGACGGCGATCCTGATGATGACCGGCTCCGCAGCCGAACGTCAGCGTGCGCA
>JAYPUG010000084.1:0-7078 GCA_038133965.1 Rhodospirillaceae bacterium
GCAGCGCGATATCGGCATGGTGTTCCAGAGCTACGCGATCTGGCCGCACATGACGGTGGCCCAGAACGTGGCCTACCCGCTGGAAATCCGCGACTGGGCGCGTTCGGACATCGACGACCGGGTGGCCGAGGTGCTCAAGCTGGTCGGCCTGACCGACTGGGCCAACAGCCTCGCGACCAACCTGTCGGGCGGCCAGCAGCAGCGTGCCTCGCTGGCGCGCGCGATCGTCTCGAACCCGGCCCTGCTGCTCTTCGATGAGCCACTGTCGAACCTGGACCTGAAGCTGCGCGAGCATATGCGCGTCGAACTGAAGCGCATCCAGAACGAGGTCGGCATCACCTCGATCTACGTCACCCACGACCAGTCCGAAGCGCTGGTCATGAGCGACGAGATCATCGTCATGTCGAAGGGCAAGATCGAGCAGCGCGGCGGGCCGGTGGAAATCTACTCCAAGCCGGTCAACGAGTATGTCTCGAACTTCATCGGCGTCGCCAACCTGCTGAAGGGCAAAGTCCTCGAGGCGGGCGACGGCGGACGCGGCACGGTCGAGGTGACCCAGGAAGGCGAGAAGATCCAGGTGCCGTGCCTGCTCGGCCCGGGCATCCAGACGGGCAGCGACGCCGTCCTGTCGGTCCGGCCCGAGAACGTGCACGCCGTCGATGATGCGAGCGAAGGCACCGTCACGGGTGAATGCACGCACGCGATTTTCCTCGGCAGTTACGTCGATTGCCGCGTGAACTGGGGCGGTTTCGAGTGGAAGGTCATTTCCCATCCGCGCAACCACCCGCGTGCGGGTGACCAGGTTCACCTGCGCTTCGACCCCGAACACACCCTGGCAGTGCGGCCATGACGATGACAGAAAACACCGAAATCAAGGTCTCGATCGAGCACCTCTACAAGCACTTCGGCCCCGAGACGGCGGTCAAGGACTTCAACCTCGATATCGCCCAGGGTGAGTTCGTCACCCTGCTCGGACCGTCGGGCTGCGGCAAGACGACGACGCTGCGCTGTGTGGCGGGGCTCGAGCGGCCGGAAGAGGGCGAGATCCGCATCGGTTCCGAGACGGTCGTCGCGCCGGCGAAGGACATCTATCTGTTCCCCGAGCACCGCAACATCGGGATGGTGTTCCAGAGCTACGCCGTCTGGCCGCACATGACCGTGTTCGACAATGTCGCCTACGGGCTGCGGGTGCGCCGGGCTTCGGGTTCGGAGATCAAGACCAAGACGATGCGCGCACTCGAGCTCGTCGGCCTCGATCACCTGGCGGAGCGGTTCGCGACCAAGCTTTCGGGCGGCCAGCGTCAGCGCGTCGCGCTGGCGCGCGCCATCGTGTACGAGCCGGAAGTCATCCTGTTCGACGAGCCGCTGTCGAACCTCGATGCCAAGCTGCGCGAGCAGATGCGCGACGAGATCGTCCGGCTTCAGAAGGAAGTCGGCATCACATCGATCTTCGTCACCCATGACCAGTCCGAGGCGCTCGTCATGAGCGACCGGGTGGTCGTGATGGACAAGGCGGTGATCCAGCAGATCGGTGATCCGGAGGACATCTACGCGAACCCCGTGAACTCGTTTGTCGCCAACTTCATCGGCGTGACGAGCCTCATGGAGGGCACGCTGGTGGGCCGCGACGGCGAGGCTTGCACCGTGGATGTGCCGGCGTTGAACGGCGGAGAGCCGATTCGGCTTCAGGCCGCCGGCGGCGAAGGTGCGCAGAACGGCAACAACGTGTTCGTGAGCCTGCGTCCCGAAGATGTCGAGCTGCACCTCACGAAGCCCGACGGCACGGCGCACGGCAACCTTCTGGAAGGCCAGGTGATCGACACGATCTACCTCGGCAGTTTCCTGGAAGGCCGGGTCCGCGTCGGCGGACACGAGATCGGCATTCAGATCGACCATTACGAGAATCTGTCGCCCGATCAGAACGTTTGGCTGTCGTTCCAGGCCGAACACGCGCTCTGCCTGGCCAACTGAGCAACCGATCATGGCACTTCGTTTTCTCGTCCTCGGTGCGGGCGGGGTCGGCGGCTATTTCGGCGCGCGGCTGACCGAAGGCGGCGTCGATACCACCTTCCTCGTGCGTTCGGCCCGTCGCGATCGGCTGCTGGCCGGCGGCATCGACATCCAGTCCGATTTCTTCGACGACGCCCATGTGCCGTCCGTGAAGGCGGTCACGAGCGAGGAGATCGTCGGCCCGTTCGACGTGATCCTGGTGACTTGCAAGGCCTATCAGCTCGCCGAGGCGATGGAGGCGATCGCGCCTGCCGTCGGCCCCGATACGGCGATCCTGCCGGTGCTGAACGGCATGAAGCAGATCGACATGCTGGGTGAGCGGTTCGGTGCCGACAAGGTCCTGGGCGGTACCACCTACATCGGTGCCCGGCTCGATGCCGAGACGGGGAACATCGTGCATTTCGGCGACTTCCACCGCATCGCGTTCGGCGAGATGGGGGGCGGACGTTCCGAACGCGTCGATGCCATCGCCGCACTCAACGACCAGGTGAAGTTCGACCTCGACCTGTCCGAGGACATCTCGCAGCTCATGTGGGACAAGTTCGCCATGCTGTGCGCCATGTCGGGGGCGAATACGCTCACACGCGGCACGGTCGGAGAAATCCTGGATACGCCGTCGGGTGAGGCGTTCCTGATGGCGATCCTGGCGGAATGCCGCGACGTGGCGGATGCGCTCGGCCATCCGGTGAGTCAGAAGACGCTCGACATGTATGTCCGCATGTTCACCGCGAAGGGGTCGAAGTTCGCCTCCTCGATGCTGCGCGACGTCCTCGGGGGCCGCGTGACCGAGGGCGACCACATTATCGGCGACATGGTGGACCGGGCCCAGGCGATCGATCACGCCACGCCCGTGCTGCTGGCCGCGCGCGCCGGGCTGGCGGTACACGACAGCAAGGTCGGCTCGTAGCAGGCAGCAGAACTGCGCCGGCCCGCGATGGCCGGGAAGGGAATTCGACATGGATATCGAGAATATCTCGGTCGCCGAAATGGAAGGTTTCGTCGCCCGCTTCGACAAGCTGCACGGGTCGGAAGAGGCCTTCGTCGACAGCCGGCTTCCGGGCCACAAGCGCTTCAAGGTCAACCTCGTGGGGATGGGCGTGGTCGAGGCGACGACGAAGCCCGAACTGCGGCCGAACATCCCGCTGCCGGCCAAGGGCTTCAACCTGGGGATGATCCAGGCCGAGAAGGGCAATGGCGCAGCGCTGCACGCGCACGAGACCGAGGAGGTCTTCATGCCCCTCGTCGGGCCGTGGGAGGTCTATTGGATGACCGACGAGGGCGAGCGGTCGCTGATGCTCGATCCGTTCGACTCGATCAGCATTCCGATCGGCATCTATCGCGGCTTCCGCTATCAGGGCGAAGGTACGGGCACGCTGCTGACGATTATCGGCGGTCCCGAGGCGGGACGGGTCGATTGGCACGAAAGCGTCACGGACGCCGCGGCCGCGACAGGGCTGGCGCGCGACGCGTCGGGCGAGCTCAAGGCCTCGGCCTGAGCCGCACCCACGGAGGAGATGGATATGTCGGATGCACCCCGCCGCGCGCTCGTCACGGGCGCATCCACCGGCCTGGGCCTCGAGACCGCGCTGACCCTAGCACGCGCCGGATACGACGTGGCGCTGGCGGACCGCGATATCGGTCTTCTTGACGAAGTCATGGGCCATCCGGACCTCGCGGGCGTAACGGCGATGCCGGTCGAAATCGAACTCCTGTCAGAAGCGAGCATTCGCGATGGCATCGCGGCCGCGATCGAAGGTTTGGGCGGGCTCGATACCCTGGTGAACAATGCCGGGCGGACGCTGCTGCAGCAGGTTGTGGACGTGACCTGGGAGGAGTGGGACTCGGTCATCGGCATCAACCTCAAGGGTGCGTATTTCGCGGCCGCGCGGCTGGCAGAGCATTGCATCGGCGAGGGCAAACCGGGCGCCGTGATCAACATCGCCTCGACCCATGGCCTGACGGGTCTGGCAGGACGCTCCGTCTATGGCATCTCCAAGGGCGGCCTGATCCAGATGACGCGCATGCTGGCGATCGAGTGGGCGCGGGCGGGCATACGCGTGAATGCCGTCGCGCCCGGCACCGTGCTGACGGAGTCCCGGCAGAAGCTGCTGGAGAATCCCGACCTGCGCGCGCGCATGAAGGCGCGCATTCCCACCGGCGAGTTTCCTGAGGCACGTGAGATCGCGAATGCCGTCCTGTTCCTGGCGGATGCGGCGCCTTCGCTGACGGGGCAGGTGATCGCGGTCGATGGCGGATTGACCGCCGAGTAGGTGTCTATTCGTCCAGCACGGCCACCGCGCGGATCGGCGAGCCCGTGCCGCCGCGGATCTTCAGCGGGAACCCGATAAACCGGAAGCGTCCCTTGCCGACCACCTTGTCGAGGTTGGTGAGCCCTTCCATGTGGGTGAATCCCATGTCCCGGCACACGAGGTGAACCTCGAAATTGTCCTTGCCTGGGCGGCCGGGACTGACCGCCTCGACCCCGAACATTACGATGCCCTTTGCGCCCAGCCACTCCGCGGATTCCTTGGTCAGGCCGGGGAAATCGGTCAGGAACTCCGGCGTGCCGAACGTCCGGTCGTAGTGGGCCATGTAAAGAAGCACCGTGTCGCGGGGCCGGATCTCGACGCCAGCCGCCTGCTCGGCTGCCTCGAGCTGTTCGATCGAGATGCGGCTCTTGAGTTCGATGTCCGACAGGTCCAGGCAGACCGCCTCGGTGTAGAAATCCTCGAGCGGCATCTGGTCCACTGACTGCGCGTTCGGGTCCGCGTCGAAATGGACCGGCGCATCGACATGGCTGCCTGTGTGCTCGCCGAAGGACATGAACTTCGACGCGATCGAGAACTTCACGCCCTCGGCCTCGCGGAAGGTGTCGTGCGTGTTCCAGTCCGTGATCACCGCTGGGGGATGGTTCGGCAGGGTCGGGCACTTGTGAAAGATCTCGCCGCTCAGGTCGATCAGTTGCATGGTCGAATTCCGCTCTTCGTAATCGCTGTTGGACCCTCTAAGACTGAGGCAGGCGGGCGCGTTCTGCAATGCCCGCACCTGGCTTACCCGGGGCGTCGCGGTGTTGACCGTCGTATGGTCGCCCCCGTGTAATGATTTCAGGACAGACGGGTCCGTCGAGAGGAGCGGTACATGGAAATCAACCGGCGGCATTTCATCCGGGCACTCGGCGCTGCGGCGCTGGCAGGAGGTGCGCTCCCGGCCGGAAACGCGCGTGCGGCGGGGAGTTGCGGAGGCTGGTTCCCCTACGGTGCCGGACTCGCCCGGAATTGCTTCGTGGGCGTCCGCGTCCCCGGTATCTCAGCGCAACAGCGCTGTGACCAGTGGTGCTGGGCCGCCTGCATCGAGGCCGCCTTTTCGATCCAGGGGCATGAGGTGCCGCAGGAAGCCATCGTCGAGAAGCTCTACGGCAGCAGCTTCGTGTGCGAGCCCGCGATCGGTCCGGGGATCGTTTCGGCGGTGAACGGGCGCTGGACGGACGACCGGGGACGGCGGTTCCGCGCACGCGCGCATGTGCTGACCGACCTGCAGTTCGGGGTCGCCGATCCGTTCGCGCTGCAACGTGCGATCGGTTTCCTGGCGGACGATGTGCCGCTGATCAACGGCGCGGTCGGTCACGCGACCCTCGTCACGTGCATGGACTGGGCCGAGGACAGTTTCGGGAACTCACAGCTTACGAACATCACCGTCCGCGACCCCTGGCCGGGGAATCCGAACCGCCGCAGCCTCACCGGGCAGGAGGTCTATGGAACGAACTTCCTGGCCGCCGTGACGGTGAGTTAGGCGGGCTCCGCGATTACCGCGCCGTCCGTATGCGGCCGATTTGGGTGTTCCTGCGCTAGTTTTCGTTCTCGTACTGCTGAACCCCGCCCAGTGCGGAAAGATCCTCCTCGCGTCCGCGGAACTCGATCACGTTCCGGTCCGGATCGCGGACAAAGACCGAGACATGGCCGCCGCGCCCGAACTTGACGGGGCCTTGCGTGATCTCGATGCCGTTGTCGCGCAGGATTTCAATCGTCCCGGCGATCGTGTCGACACGAAGCGCGACATGGGTGAAGCCGGCATACTTGGCCGGAACGTCCATCAGGATGTTGTCGCCGCCATTGTCGTCGTTCGCGTTGAACACGAGATTGAGTTCGACGCCGGCAGCATTCTTGACGACGGCGACGGGGTCGTTGTGCGCGCGGTGTTCCACCGAGAAGCCGAAAAGGCCGTAAAACGCCATGGCGCGGTCGAGATCGGCGACGCGTATGCCGATGTGATCGACGGTTTCGATATTCATCGTATTCCCCTTGCTGAACGGACGCGAATTCTAGAGCCCCGGTCGAGCTGGACCAAACACAGCATGATTTAGGCGGCGATCAGGCCAGCCAGGCGAGCATCGCGGGAATGGTGACGATAGCGGCCAGCGTGTGGGTCGTGAGGATCGCCGCCATCAGTTCGTGGTCACCGCCCATCTGACGGGCAAGCACGTAGGACGAGGTCGAGGTCGGCTGGGCGTGGAACAGCACCAGCATCGCCAGGACCGACGCCTCCAGCCCCAGCAGCGAGCCCAGCGCAAACGCGATCGCCGGCATCGCCACGAGGCGAAGTGCGCTGGCTGCGAGAATTCCCGGCAGGTGGGCGCCGATCGAGGCGAGACGCAGCCCCGAGCCCGCCGTGAGCAGCGCCAGCGGGACGCCCGCA
The DNA here is from genome assembly GCA_038133965.1 of Rhodospirillaceae bacterium. Classification (GTDB taxonomy): domain Bacteria; phylum Pseudomonadota; class Alphaproteobacteria; order UBA6615; family UBA6615; genus JAYPUG01. Next base: position 6,703 of record JAYPUG010000084.1, read on the forward strand.
CCCGCCAGCATCGTGAGTGTCGCGTCCGCGACGTGCGGCAGTGGGACAGCAGCCAGATTGAGGGCAATCCCGATGGCCGTCGCGACGATAAATGGGTTCGTGAGAAGACGCTTCGCGAGCTGGCCGAGGTCGGCTTCGCCTTCCGCGCCCCAGCGCGCCAGAACCAGAACGCTCAGGAAGTTCACCGTCACGGTGAAGAATGCGACGGCGACGATGACCAGCGCCGCACCATCGGCGGGCAGGAGCGCAGGCGCGGCGGCCAGGATGATGAAGAAGTTTACGCGCACCGACCCCTGGAACACCGAGGTGAAGCCGGCATCTCCGTTCACGAGGATGCGCGAGAGCAGGGGCCTTGCGATTACCAGAATTGCGGAAA
>JAYPUG010000084.1:7088-8124 GCA_038133965.1 Rhodospirillaceae bacterium
ATATCGCGCCCAGCAGCGCGACGACCATCCGTGAGAAGGGAAGGGACCCGAGATCGGCGGAATAGAGGTCGTGAATGACCAGCGCGGGGATCAGCAGGTAGTAGGCCAGCCGCTCGATGGGTCGCCACATTTCGTCCTCGCGGATCCACAGCGCGCGCACGGCCCAGCCGATGGCGATCAGCAGGAAGATCGGAACAAGTGCGAGGAATGTCTGGAGCATCGATCCCGGTGGTGCCGGCCTGCTCCGGCCGCCCTGAAATCAGTGGCTCAGGATCTGGCTCAGGAACAGCTTGGTCCGGTCGGACTGGGGGTTGTTGAAGAATTCGTCGGGTGTGTTCTGCTCGACGATCTGTCCGCTGTCCATGAATATCACGCGGTCCGCGACCTGGGAGGCGAACCCCATTTCGTGGGTCACCACCAGCATCGTCATGCCCGAGCCCGCCAGATCGACCATCACGTCGAGAACTTCCTTGATCATCTCGGGGTCGAGCGCCGAGGTCGGCTCATCGAACAGCATGATCTTGGGGCGCATGCACAGCGAGCGTGCGATGGCGACACGCTGCTGCTGACCGCCCGAAAGTTGGCCCGGGTACTTGTCGGCCTGCTCGGGGATCTTCACCCGTTCGAGATACTCCATCGCCGTCGCCTCGGCTTCATCGCGCGGCGTCTTGCGCACCCAGATCGGCGCGAGCGTGCAGTTCTCGAGAACCGTGAGGTGCGGGAACAGGTTGAAGGACTGGAACACCATGCCGACCTCGCGGCGGATGGTGTCGATGTTCTTGAGGTCGTTGGTCAGCTCGACGCCATCGACGACGATCGAGCCCTCCTGATGTTCCTCCAGCCGGTTGATGCAGCGGATCAGGGTGGACTTGCCAGAGCCCGACGGCCCGCAAATGACGATCCGTTCCTGCGGTGCCACGTCGAGGTCGATGTCGCGCAGCACATGGAACTGGCCGTACCACTTGTTCAGACCGTCGATCCGGATGACCGGCTCTCCGCCCTGGATCGCCGAGGGGCGGCGATCGTTCGTCATCGT
>JAYPUG010000085.1:0-7956 GCA_038133965.1 Rhodospirillaceae bacterium
GGCCTGCACTGCCCGATCTGTTCGATGTATCTGGGCGGCCTCAACAAGCTGGCGGGCGAATTCGCCCAGCGCGGCGTCGATATCGTCGTCCTCAGCACCGACACCGAGGCGCGCGCCGCCGAGGCCAAGGAGAAATGGGGGCTCGACAATCTGGTCGTCGGCCATTCGCTCGATCTCGACAAGGCCCGCGAGTGGGGCCTCTACATTTCGGCCGGCAAGGGCGTCAGCGGTGCGGGCATCGAGGAGCCGGCGCTGTTCGCCGAGCCGGGCCTGTTCCTGGTGAAGCCCGACAATTCGGTCTACTTCGTCACCACCCAGTCGATGCCGTTCGCGCGCCCGGCCTTCGCCGAGCTGCTCAAGGGCCTCGATTTCGTGATCGCCAAGAACTACCCGGGCCGCGGCGAGGTCGTCGACCACAATCAGGCCGCCGCCGAATAGATCGCTCCCTCCCAGGAGTTGCTCCGGGCGTCCACTCCTTCCAGGAGCGGGCGCCCGCTTTTTTATTGGCCGGCGGCCTTCGCCTTGGCCCAGCTGTCGCGCAGGCCCACCGTTCGGTTGAACACCGGTGCGCGCGACGTGGTGTCGCGGTCGGGGCAGAAATAGCCGATGCGTTCGAACTGCACGACTTCGCCGGGGGCGAGGTCGGCCAGCGACGGTTCGAGCCAGCAATTCGTGCGCACCTCGAGCGAGCCGGGGTTCAGCTCGTCGAGCCATTCGCCGTCCTTGCCCGGCTCCTCTTCGCGGAACAGATGGTCGTACAGCCGGACCTCTGCGGGAATTGCGGTTTCCGCGGCCACCCAGTGGATCGTGCCGCGCACCTTGCGCCCGTCCGGCGCGTCGCCGCCGCGTGTGGCCGGGTCGTAGGTGCAGCGCAGTTCGACGACATTGCCGTCGGCGTCCTTGACGATGTCGGTGCAGGTGACGAAGTAGGCGAAGCGCAGGCGCACCTCCTGGCCGATCGCGAGGCGGTGGAACTTCTTGGGCGGATCTTCCATGAAGTCGTCGCGCTCGACCCAGAGCTCGCGACCGAACGGCACCTCGCGGGTGCCGGCGCTCTCGTCGGTCGGATTGTTGGTCGCCTCGAGCCGTTCGCTCTCGCCCTCGGGATAGTTCTCGATCACCAGCCGGATCGGGTCGAGCACGGCCATGCGGCGCGGCGCGCTCGTGTTCAGATGCTCGCGGATCGTGTTCTCGAAATAGGCCATCTCCACCAGCCCGTCCGACTTGGTCACGCCGAGCCGGCCGATGAAGTCGCGGATCGCCTCCGGCGGCACCCCGCGCCGGCGCAGGCCCGACAGGGTCGGCATGCGCGGGTCGTCCCAGCCGGTGACGTGCCCGTCGGTGACCAGCTGGTTGAGGCGGCGCTTCGACAGCACCGTGTGGCCCAGGTTGAGGCGTCCGAACTCGTACTGCCGCGGCCGGGCGGGGACGGGCAGGTTCTCGAGGAACCAGTCATAGAGGGGCCGGTGATCCTCGAATTCCAGCGTGCAGATCGAATGGGTGACGCGCTCGATCGCGTCCGACTGGCCGTGCGCGAAGTCGTAGGTGGGATAGATGCACCATGCATCGCCCGTGCGCGGGTGGGGCGCGCGCACGATGCGGTAGAGGACCGGGTCGCGCAGGTTGATGTTGCCCGCCGCCATGTCGATCTTCGCGCGCAGCACCTTCTCGCCGTCGGCGAACGCGCCGGCGCGCATGCGCTCGAACAGGTCGCGGTTCTCGGCCGGCGTCCGCTCGCGGTGCGGGCTCGGTCGGCCCGGCTCGGTCAGGGTGCCGCGATATTCGCGGATCTCGTCGGCCGACAGATCGTCGACATAGGCCTTGCCGGCGTCGATCAGGTGCAGCGCCCAGGCATAGAGCTGTTCGAAATAGTCCGAGGCATGGAACAGATTTTCGCCCCAATCGAAGCCCAGCCAGCGCACATCGGCCTGGATCGCGCGGATATAGGCCTCGTCCTCCTTCGCCGGGTTCGTGTCGTCGAAGCGCAGATGGCAGCGGCCGCCGAATTCGTTCGCGATCCCAAAGTTCAGGCAAATCGACTTGGCGTGACCGATGTGCAGATAGCCGTTCGGCTCGGGCGGAAAGCGGGTCACCACGCCGTCATGGAGGCCGGCGTCGAGGTCGGCGCGAACCTGCTCGCGGATGAAATCGCGCGGCGCGTCGGCGCTGGAATCGGAATCGTTCATCGGGGTGTCCGCAGGGAACGGGGCATTCGGGCCTGTCTGCCAGAAATCGGTGCGTGCGCCAAGTCGGTGCGGCGCCGGGAACGAAAACGGCCCGGCACCAGGTGCCGGGCCGTCGCTTGCCGCGGTGTCGCCCGTTCTACGGGCTCACATGCATGATGAACTCCATCGGCGCCGGCTCGCCCCACTGGGATTGAAGCCCCTCTTCGGCGGGAACATAGCGGGTGCCGTAATCGACATTCAGGGTGTCGGAATCGGCCCAGTGCTCGTGCACCCGGCCCCACGGATCCTTCCAGTAGTCGTAGATCTGGCTTCCGAGCAGATGCCGGCCGATACCCCAGACATGTTCGTACTCGCCCAGGTCGCGCAGGTACTCGTGGCCCATCATCACGTCGTCGAAGTCGGGAACCTCGAACGAGACATGGTTCAGGCCCGCATTCTGGTTCTGGACGTAGAGGAAGACGTGATGATCGACGAACGTCTTGCCGGCATCGATCCGGTTGAAACTCGCGATGACCTTGTCCTTGTCGTCCTCGACATAGACCTCGTCGGAGGCGATCAGGCCGATATGGTGACGTATCCACGCTGTGCATTCGGCCAGTTTCGGCGTGCCCATGACACCGTGGCCGATGCGTTTCACATGTGCCGGGCCACGTTCCTTGCGCCACAGCTCACCGCCGCGCGCGTACTTGTCGATGTTGCCGAAATTGTAGGGGTGGCGATCCACCGGAAGCGGGTCGAGCGTCTCGACGCCGTGCACGACCTCGATCGTGTATCCGTTCGGCTCGGTCAGGCGTACACGCTTGCCGCCACCCGGCTCGTCGATGTCCTCGACCTCCGACGCGCCCTCGGCCTCTTTCGCAAGCTTGTGCAGATCGTCCTCGCTGGCCGCGTTGAAGGCGAGGCTGATGAATCCGGGATCACCCTTCTCGGTCACGTGGATGTGGTGTTCGGGGTCGGTCCCGCGCATGTAAAGCGCGTTCTCGGTCCGGTCGGCACGCACCATCCCGAAGCGTGTGAGGAACTCTTCCTGCTTGTCGAGGTCGGGAGAACGGATGCGGCCCCACGCGATATCGGTTGCCCTGATGATTGGCTCGGTCATTGGAATTTCCTCCTGCCCTGCCGGGTTGCCGGTGTTTTGAACACTCTAATCCCAACTGTGCGGCGACGGAAACACCGTGCCGCCTGGTTCGTATGCTCCATACGGTTACGTACGGTATTGCCCGCCGTCCGGCCAGTCAATACGCTGACGTATGGAGATGGAGAACCGAATGACCAAGCCACGTGATCGTTCGCAGGACAGGGAGTCCTGGCTGGCCGAAGCGCTCGAACTCCTGCGCGAGCGCGGGATCGACCACGTGAAGGTCGAACCGCTGGCGCAGCGCCTTGGCGTGACCAAGGGAAGTTTCTATTGGCATTTCCGAAATCGTGACGACCTCTTGCGTTCGTTGCCCGAGTTCTGGGAGCGACGTCAAACAGACCCCGTTCTGGCCCAGGTTGAAACCACGACTGGCGGCCCTATCGAGAAGATGCGCGCAATTCTGGATTTCCTCGCGCAGGAAGATCCCGACCGCTACGACAATGCCATGCGCGCCTGGGCTCAATTCGATGAAGAGGTTGCACGGGCGGTTGCTCGGATCGACGAGCGGCGCATGGCGACGGCCCGCACGCTGTTCGAGGAGGCAGGGCTAGATGCCGATGATGCGGCGTTTCGTGCGCGTCTCTGGTACTTCTACGATGTTGGCGAACATGTGACCGGGGACACGCCCGCAGGCGTCGAAGAAAGGCGTGAGCGAGCGGCGCGGCGTCTCGAACTGTTGACTGCGGACCTGCCGCGGAATTAGCTCGCCATCAAGATTTCAGACTTGTCGAGTTCGATGCCAAACACGCCAAGGATGCAATTGAGCATCTGACGGTGTTGGTCGCTGGTCATTTGCGTTCCGGATCGCTGTACCTGGTCCATGAACAGGTTGATGGCGTGGGAGTTGGCGCTGAGGCAGGCTGCGAGATCGAGATAGTGCAAGTCGGCATTGCCCAGGAACTCCTTGAACGCGGCCGGACGTCCTTCTTCGATGAACTCGCGGTAGCTGTCTTCATAGTTCGTGAGGATCCCGACGATCGTCACGTAGTTTTCTTTCAGACGGCCACGCAGTGCATTCAGTTCGCGTCTGATTTGTTCCTGCGCAGCATGGCCCAGGCTGCCGAAGTCAATCGGCAGTGCGGTCTTCGGATTGCCGATCCAGACGAACAGCTTCCGCAGCTCGGATTCGACCTGTGAGAACTGAACCTGATAGTAGCAAATCGCCTACCATGCGAAGAACAGTTCCGGTGCGCGTGCCGGCTGGATATCGAGGCCACGTAAAAAGTCCTCGATTCCCTCGATGTTTTGTGCTTCCCAGATTTTGCGCAGGAACTTCGAGATATTCTCTTCGAGTTCCTGCTTTGCCTCATTGCCTGTGATTCCGAGTGCACGGCGCACGAGCGCCTCGATCTTCTCCCGGATGGGGCGTTGGATCCGATCCCACTCCTCAAGGGTTATGTTGAAGTAAGCAGGATTTATTTTCTCTTCGATGCTGAGCTGCTGGGCTTTGCATTTCAGGAGGAAGGGATCGAGTGTCGGAAGGGACTCGATCATTTCGAGGACCTTGAGGTCCCAGGCGGTGGTCTCCCGATCCTCCTCGCGGTTTGGGTCGAGGCCGCACTTATTGAAGAGTTTCTCGGCGCGTCGCGGATCACTCTCCAGGACCGAGTCTCCACCTTCATAGACGTTTGCGTGATTGTAGGGGAAGTAGATGAGGGTCTCGGTGCCGTGCCGCCGTTTGCCGCGGACGACGCGGGACTCGACGATCTTCAGCACGATCGTTTGGTTCAGGTATTTGTTGTGAAACAGCGGCCCCAGGGAGGCATCATCGGGAATTTCAGCCGCAATGCCTGCGATGTCCTTGGTGGTTTCGGCGCAGTTGAGAGTCGATGTGCGCCCGACGTCGATGGCGCGTCCGAGCTGCTGGCGGTCCATTCCCATGGACAGTCTCCAAACTTGAGTTCTTGAGCATCATCCAAGCCCCAATTTGTTGAAGAGTCCTAAAGGGATGCTTCGAATCATGGCATTCGTACCGAAACTGGGCGACCGTACTTGAAATGGTCGGAATTGCGGCTGAGAATACGGTTAACGAGAATTGGGGATCAGATGCGCGGACCACAGGATTACGGCGGATTGCCGGCAGGGCCGGTCGATCCGGCGACCCACGAGCATGTACCGACCCATTGGGAGAAGACCGTCGATGCGATGATGATGCTTCTGTTCGATCAGAAGCGGCGCCTCGCTCGTGTCGATGAATCCCGGCGGATGCAGGAAGCGCTCGGCGAGGACTATCACAAGTACCCCTATTACGAACGCTGGCTGCAGGCGATCACCTGGCTGATGCTGGAAAAGGGTGTGTTCACCCAAGAGGAGCTTGACCGGAAACAGGCAGAAGTTCGGCCGCGCCTCGAGGCGGAGCGAGATGGACGCTAGGTACAAGCCCGGCGACCGGGTGCGGATCATCGAGCGCGACCAGCCGGGGCATGTCCGCACGCCCCTGTATGTCCGTGGTAAGACGGGTGTGATCGAGCGTGTCGTCGGCTCGTTTCCCAATCCCGAGCTCCTGGCGGTCGGGCTTTCGGGAATGCCCTACAAGATGCTGTACCGGGTCAATTTCCGTCAGAGCGACCTGTGGGACGACTATGACGGCGAATCCGACGATACGCTCGAGATCGAGATCTACGAACACTGGCTGGCGCCGGCCTGACCGGCGGTGGGAGACGTACGCATGACCGAGACACACGACCACGATCACCCAACGCATACCCACGACGGAAAGCCGATCCAGGAGGACGCCTTGCCGCCGCTGGATGCACATGTGCTTGAAACGTCGGTGCGCGAACTGCTGATCGAGAAGGGCATCATCTCGGCCGATGACGTGCGGCGTGCGATCGACATGATGGAGAGCCGCAATCCCGCACTGGGTGCGAAAATCGTGGCGCGTGCCTGGACCGACCCGGCGTTCAAGGAGATGTTGATGTCGGACAGCGACCGGGCACTCCTGGAGTTCGGCATCGACATGCGGCCGATGGAGCTCTGTGTCGTGGAGAACACCGAGGAGGTACACAACATGGTCGTTTGCACGCTGTGCTCGTGCTACCCGCGGCCCGTCCTCGGCATTCCGCCAGCTTGGTACAAGCGGCGCGACTATCGTTCACGCGCCGTGCGCGAGCCGCGCGCCGTTCTGCGGGAGTTCGGCACGGAGGTGCCTGACGGCAAGCAGGTGCGCGTTCACGACAGCAATGCAGACCTGCGCTACCTCGTCCTTCCGCAACGCCCGGCAGGCACGGAGGGCTGGGATGCCGAGGCGCTCGCGCGCCTGGTCACGCGCGACAGCATGATCGGCGTGTCGGATGCGCTTTCGCCGGCTGACGTCGGGGATTGAGTGATGTCGCGACGCACGATCGGCCCTCTGCTCGGGGTTGGGGGTGTCGTCTTGGTCAACTACGCGTATCTGCACGATGTCATCTGGCAGACCCATGGGGGCTTTATTGTCATGGGTTTGAAGAGTTATGCGATTGCCTTGGCGGGGACAGTCGCGGTAATTGCAGCCGCCTTACTGCGTTTGGGGCAGCGCTGACGGGCGAATCGTCCGCTGCATATAGGGTTTCCGGGGACAGGCCCACAAAGGGCTTGAGGGGAGTGACCGGTTGAATTCGGTGCGTCGAATTCTGGAACTCGCATTTCCGGAACAGCGAGAGCTGATTGTCCGGTCGGGCGACCGTGTTCGCTATGTGCGGTTCGGGCGTCCGGCCCAATTCATATGTGTCGCCGTGCTGGCGGGCGCAGTGGCGTGGTCTGCCTTCGCGACCAACCGTTTTCTCGGCCACGATGCCTACGTCTCCGCGCTCGACGTGAGAATCGCGGAATTGCGGGACCGCAACTCGTCACTCGAGGACAATCTCGAGGATGTAAGCGGCCGCCTGGATGCGCAGCGCCGATCCTTGAGTGCGACCGAGCGTACGGCTGCGGATCTGACGTCTTCGAACGATGCACTCAGCGCAGAGATAACGCAGCTCGAAGCACGGCTCTTGGCCGAAAGGCAACGGGCCGGGAAGCTGGAACTCGCTTATCTCGGAGAACTTCAGGCGCGCAGCATCGCGGACAACAGGGCCGATGGTCTCGAACGATCCGAACAGGAAATCTCGAACCAGCTCGCCGAGCGCGAAGGGCGGCTTGCTGAAACGGTTTTGGAGCGCGATCGGCTGAATGCCGAGGTTGCGCGTCTCGAGAACACTGTGCGGGACCTCAACGAGGAGATCGGCACGCTCGACTATGCGCGTACGGATCTGCTCGCGCGTCTGAATGCCTCGGAACAGCAATTGCGGTCGGCAATCGAAGAGCGGTTGCGGGTGGAGGATGAGCGGACACATCTGGGCGCACAGGTTGCGGAACTGTCGTCACGGCTCGAAACCATCGAGGATGCGCAGTTCGAGGTCGTCGCGCGTCTGGGCGAGCAGGCCGATCAGAGTGGCGAGGCGTTGCGGCGAACTCTCGACCTGGCGGGCCTGGATGTGGACCGTCTGCTCGATCGGATGGCACGCAGCGACAGTGGCGCGAGTGGCGTGGGCGGGCCGCTTGTCTCGATTGAAGATGCGCCCGGTTCGAATCTGGCGCAGCAGATCGCGGCCGCCGAACGCCGCGTCGACGATCTCGCCAGCCTGCAGGAGCTCATGGCGCGCCTGCCACTGG
>JAYPUG010000086.1:0-7945 GCA_038133965.1 Rhodospirillaceae bacterium
CGCATACTCGAATGCGCCATCGAAGACCCGGTGAGGTCTGCGCCCGAGATATTCGCATTGTCCCGGTTCGCGTGGTCGAGAACCGCGTTGGTCATCGCAGCCTCGGTGGCAGCGTCTCCGCCGAGCAACAATGCCCCGCCGCGCAGATCTGTTCCGACAAGGCTCGCACCCTCAAGGATGACTCCGCGCATATGTGCGCCGCGCAGATCGGAATAGTCCAGCTTCGCTTGGGTCAGATCGGCACCGTCGAGCATCACGGAAAACATGTCGCAATGACTCAGATCCGCCTGCCGGACCGAACATTTGGACATGTTGGCGCCTGCGAGCTTTGCCTTGCGGAGATTCACCCGGTCCAGTTTGTAGTTCCGCAGGTCTCGCAGTGAGAGATCTGCGGGAGCGCCGCCTGTGCGTTCACGCACCCACAGGATGTGACGCTTGATGATCTCCGGGATTTCCAGCTTCCGCATTACCCAGTTCCGGGAAATTGCCGTTCTTCCCCGGAAAACTAGGCGACAATGGTTAACACTCAATGAGCCGAAACGTTCAAGAACGGCGTTTTGTCAATCCAACCAGAATGGACAACCTGCTGATCTTGCGAAACCTTCAGGTTTCACCATCCACTTCACGGAGCACCTTCGTCGCTGAACGAAATGCCTCCATTCCCGCAGGCGCGCCGCAGTACATGGTGATCTGGAGCAGTACCTCGCGAATTTCCTCTCGCGTCAGGCCATTGTTCAGTGCGCCGCGTACATGGCCTTCAAACTCGGTCATACGGCCAAGCGCAGCCAGCATCCCGAGGTTGAGCAGGCTGCGCTGCTTCCGGCTGAGCCCTTCGCGGCCCCAGACGGCACCCCAGCCCATCTCGGTGATGAACTGCTCCATGAAGTCGCGGTTGAAATCATCGAGGTTGGCCATCGAGGCATCGACGCGCGCATCCCCCATCACTTCGCGTCGAATTTTCGCGCCCTTCTCGTACAGGTCCTTGCTGATCATGTTCTTTCCCCCGGAAATGTGCTCAGGCCGCCGCCGGCAGCCGGCCGCGATCGTGCGGCGCCGAATAGAAACCCTCCGGATCGTGCGGTCCGACCGGAACGATCCCGTTCGGATTGACCCGTTCGATGCCGTAGTAGTTCCGCTTCGCATAATCGAAGCTGAAGGTCTCGGCGATACCCGGGATCTGGTACAGCTCACGCGTGTAGTTGAGGAGGTTCGGATAGTCGGCTATCCGACGGATGTTGCACTTGAACGCACCGACATAGCAGGCATCGAAACGGATCAGCGTCACCCATAGACGCCAGTCTGCCTCCGTAAGCCTGTCGCCCACGAGATACCGCTGGCCGTCAAGGCGCTGCTCGAGGTCGTCGAGCGTATCGAACAGTGCGTTTACGGCTTCCTCGTAGGCCTGCTGGCTGGCAGCGAACCCGGCCCGGTAAACGCCATTGTTTACGGTGCGATAGACGACGTCGTTGATCGCATCGATCTCGTCGCGCAAACCGGCCGGGTAATAGTCTTCGGTCGCATTGGTGAAGGCGTCGAAGGCCGAGTTGAACATCCGGATGATCTCGGACGATTCGTTGTTCACCACCTGGCCCGTCTGCTTGTCCCACAGAGTCGGAACCGTGACCTTGCCCGTGTAGTCGGATTTCGATGCCGAGTAGGCCTCGTGCAGGTGCGCGAAACCGTTGATGTGATCGGGCACGCAGTCCGGAAACTCGGGATTGTCGTCATAGGTCCAGCCCTGGGGATGTCGGCGCGGCTGTGCCAGTGACACCGAAATCGCGCTGTCGAGCCCCTTGATCGTGCGGAATATCAGCGCCCGGTGTGCCCACGGGCATGTGTGCGCCAGATACAGGTGATAGCGGCCCGGTTCGGCCGCAAAGCCGCCCTCGCCCGTCGGTCCGGCGCTGCCGTCGGCCGTCACCCAGCTCCGGAACTGGCTTTCGGTGCGCACGAACTTTCCGTCCTTGGCGACTTCACGTGCCGTGGCATCGTTCTCGTGCCACGCACCGTCAATCAGCATTCCCATTCGTCTCTCCAGGCGCGGACGTCCGCGCTATTCCTGCAAGGGTTTCTTGAGGACCGCCTCCGGCTCGCCCGCGTGGTAGCGCGCAGCGAGCTCGTCCATGTCTATGTTGACGCCGATGGGTTCGCGGTCGAAGGCCCCGGTCGCGAACCAGGCGTTCAGTGCTTCCACGCTTTCGAAATTATCGGTTTGCAACTCGACCGCATTGCCATCGGGATCGTGATAGTAAAGCGACGTGGTCGGACCGTGATTGATCTGGCGATAGGGCATGATCCCGACCCCCTTGAGCAGCTCGTAGATTCCGACAAGGTCCCCGAGGCCGCCATAGTTGTAGGCGAAATGGGCCATGCCGACCGTACCCGGCACCGGGTCGCCGAGATCGTCACGCTGGATGATTGCGACCCTGTGGTGTTCGTCGTCGTAGGTCAGGAACGAAAGCCCCTTGGAATCCGCCGTGATCTCGGCACCAAGCACCTTGCAGTACCAGTCCACCATCTCCTCGCGCCGCTTTGTGTAGAGCACGATATGGGCGAAATAGGCAGGGCTGGGACTGGCGTTCGCTTCGGGTACGCGCGCAACGGCATTGGACATCGTTCGTCTCCGGGATGATCCGCAAGGCCGCGAGAATATCAGAGGCGTCACCACATGAAAGCGCCCTGATCACACCACCTTGTCCCAATCGCACATGGAACCGCGAGGGCCTTCCGGATATAACCTCCGCGCTTGCGAAGACAACTGCCCGGTCCCAATGGCCCTCGATCCCGAAACGCTCGAACAACTTCTCGACACGGTGCGCCGCTTTGTGCGCGAGCGGCTCGTGCCTCTCGAGGCGGATGTGTCTGAAAACGACCGGGTCCCTGCCGATGTCATCGACGAGATGCGGGAAATGGGCCTGTTCGGACTGTCCATCCCCGAAGCCTATGGCGGACTCGGCCTGACGATGAGCGAAGAGGTGCGCGTCGTCCTCGAACTGGGATGGACTTCGCCTGCCTTCCGTTCGGTGTTCGGCACCAATGTGGGGATCGGGTCGCAAGGCATCGTGATCGACGGGACGGACGCGCAAAAGGCTGCATGGCTACCCCGGCTCGCCAGCGGAGAACTGATCGCATCCTTTGCACTGACCGAACCCGAGGCGGGTTCAGACGCGGGTTCCCTGCGCACATCCGCACGGCGCGACGGCGACCATTATCTGCTGAACGGCGCGAAACGTTTCATAACCAACGCGCCCCATGCCGGTATCTTCACGGTCATGGCGCGGACCGACCCGGACGAACCGGGGGCGCGCGGCGTGTCCGCCTTCATCGTCGAGCGCGACACGCCCGGGCTGTCAGTCGGCCAGCCCGACCGCAAGATGGGCCAGCAGGGCGCCCACACCGCCGATGTGACCTTCGAGGACTGCCGCGTGCCCGCCGAGCACCTGATCGGCGGTGTCGAAGGAATGGGATTCAAGACGGCGATGAAGGTTCTCGACCGCGGACGGTTGCACATGGGTGCCGTCGCGACGGGAATCGCCGAACGCCTGATCGACGAGAGCCTGAGTTACGCGGCCGAACGGCGGCAGTTCGGCAAGCCGATCGGCGAGTTTCAGCTCGTCCAGGCCATGCTTGCCGACAGCCGCACCGAGGCCTACGCCGCGCGCACCATGGTCTCCGACGCGGCCGCCCGTTTCGATGCCGGCGAGAACATCGCGACCGAGGCGGCATGCTGCAAGCTGTACACGACCGAGATGGTCGGCCGCGTCGCCGATCGGGCGGTTCAGGTTTTCGGGGGTGCGGGCTACATGGCCGAATACCCGATCGAGCGCTTCTACCGGGATGTCCGGCTGCTGCGCATCTACGAGGGAACGTCGCAAATCCAGCAACTCGTCATCGCACGCAACATGCTGCGCGAACTGGCGGCGAGCTGACAGGCAACCAGGCCAAGGGGGCTACAGTGAAATTCATCAGTTTTCGAAGCGTGAACCGGGAAACCTGGGGCACCTATGGCAAGGATGGCGGGGTCATCGACCTCGGCGCAGAGTTTGGAACCCGGATTCCGACCCTGCGGGACTATCTTGGTGCGGACGATGCCGAGAAGGCGAAGGTCGCGGAGTACCTCAACACCGGCTTTGGCGACAACTCGGGCAAGGCATCCGATTTCCCGGCGGGCGATATAGAGCTGCTTGCGCCGATCACCAACCCCGACAAGATCATCTGCGTGGGCTGGAACTACCGCGAGCACGCCAAGGAGGCGGGGATCGAACTTCCCGATCATCCCACGCTTTTCGCGCGCTGGCCGAACAGCCACGTGCCGCACGGCAACCCGATCCTTGCCCCGGCTGAATCCGAGATGTTCGACTACGAGGGCGAACTCGCGGTGATCATCGGAAAGCCCGCGCGCCGCGTATCCGAGGCCGATGCGCTGGACTATGTGGGCGCATACTCGATCTACAACGACGCCACCCTGCGCGACTACCAGCGCCACTCCTCGCAGTACATGCCCGGCAAGAACTTCTACCAGTCGGGCGCGTTCGGGCCGTGCCTGGTGACCGCAGACGAGATTCCCGACCCGAAAGTGCTGACCCTGGAGACACGCCTCAACGGCGAAGTGGTTCAGCACACGGGGATTGACGACCTGATCTTCTCGATCCCTGAACTGATTTCCTACATCAGCCGGTTCACCGAACTCGTCCCGGGTGACGTGATCGCCACGGGCACGCCAAGTGGTGCCGGCCTGGGCCGCACACCGCCGCTGTGGATGAAGCCGGGCGACACCATCGAGGTCGAGGTCTCGCAGGTGGGCGTGCTCACGAACCCGGTCGCAGCCGGCTGAACACGCCCCGTAGCCCTCACTCCATGACGAGGGCCGCGCGCCCGGTGACCAATCCCTGGTCGAGCCGGGCGTGCACCGTCTCGGCCTCTTCCAGCGGGTAGGTCTCGGTCACAAGCGGCCAAACATCGCCGCGCGCGCACAGCTCGAGGGACTCGATCACCTGCTGGCGGCTGCAGTAGCGGCTGCCCATCAGTTCGAGTTCCTTGGCGAGCATCGCCGGAGCCGGTGCCATGAAGGGCTGGCCGGCACCACCGAGCGTGACGAACCGGCCGCCGATGCCGAGGCTGCCCACCGCCTGTTCCTGGGTGCCCTGGGTTGAGACATAGTCGATCGCCACATCGACGCCCGCACCGTTCGTGAGATCGAGAATCTCCTCGACCACTCGGTCGTTCGAGGCATCGACGATCATGTCCGCGCCCAGATCCTGACAGACCTTGAGCTTGTCAGCCATGACATCGACCGCGATCACGGTCGCATGCGCCCACTTGGCCATCATGATCTGGTGAACACCGAGACCACCACCCGCACCGAAGACGGCAACAGTATCCGTCGGCGCGACTCGCGCGCGTGAAAGCACCTTGTACGGGGTAGCAATGGCGTCGGAGATCACGCCTACATCGGCAGGCTTTCCCTTCCAGTCCAGGCCTTCGGGCAGCTTGATGAAATTCCGGACGGGCAGCTTGATGTACTCGGCGTATCCGCCATCGATCTGCCGCCCGATGTATCCCGCGTTGACGGTCGAGATCGGGTCCCGCCCCAGTCGCGTCCACTTGTCCTCGCCATCCATCAGATAGAAGTACGACGTAACCGCGTCCCCGACCGTGAGCCCACCGGTATCACCACCGGTCCCCACCTCGACGATCTCGCCGGTAATCTCGTGCCCGATGATGATCGGGAACTCTGCTGCCGCACGCCCCGCACGCACGTGATGAATCGTCAGTCCCGCCCCGCAGGCCAGCACCTTTGCCACAGCCTCGCCCGGGCCGGGTTTGGGATCGGCCACCTCTTCGAGCGAAAACGGCTCGCCAGCCTTGTGCAACACTTGAGCTTTCATGGGTCTCCTCCTCTGCCCCTGTACTACGCGGGTATCCGAACCGCCGCCGCGTGGCAAGACCTGTTTCGCTTGCGCGGCAACGATGCTTCTGGCACGCAGGCGCAATGGCACATTTCATTATAGGACGGCTCTTCGGTTGGCCGGAATTTGCCGAGGACGGCGATGACATCTGGCTGGTCCATATCGAGGAACCAACGTTCCTCCTTCGAGTCGTACACCGGCCCGAGGATTTTCTGCCGACCGGGGATCTCGCTGACATGTACTTTCCGCTTGTCGACGACAACCGGTATGCAGTCGGCAACCTGGTCTTCTTCGAACCCCGCCCCGCCGATCCGCAAGAAGTCGCACAACTGATCGCCCAGGCGATCGACACGGTCCACGATCCCGATATTTGCGAGCGTTTGTCCCTGTCCGAGCGCCCGTTCGCCCCGTCTTCCATTGAAATTCAGCGTGACGATATACCCGTTGGTTTCGTGACAGGCGCACTGCACGATGCAGACAACGGGGTCACCGATGACGTTCCCTGGGTTCTTCACCTGGGGCCGCCGCCGTTTGCACTGCGGGTCTGCGATTTGAACGATGAGGATTTGGAGCCCGAAGATATCTGGGCAAATGTCGGAGACGGCTATGCCCTTGCCCATCTCCACTGGCTATCGAGCATGGCAAGCGACCGGGACGACATCCGCCTGATCGCCGAAACAGCGGCGGAGATCGTCAACGATGCCCTGGCGGAAACGATGCCGCGTCTTCTTTTGACCTGATCCGCCTCAGGCAACTGCCACCGTCTTCACCAGTTCCGGTATTTTCGCCTCGAACTCAGCGACGGTTTGATCGACCACGTTCGGCAGGTCTTCGGCCAGTTCGGTGGCCTGGCGGGCGTTCTCCTCGCGGCAGGCCTTTTCGATCGCGCGCGCGTCTGACCTGCTCCCCTGAATTCGGTCCAGGGAAATTGAGAGAGTCCGGCTAACCTGAACCTCGAGGAGGAGGAGACGATGAGCCGGAAGCGATACACCCCAGAACAGATTATCGGGATGCTGCGGGAGGCCGAGGTGCGGCTGTCGCAGGGCGAGACGGTCGGCGTGATCTGCCGAGGTCTGAGTATCTCGGAGCAGAGTTATTACCGCTGGCGTCGCGAGTATGGCGGATTGCGAGTGGACCAGGCGAAGCGTCTGAAGGAACTGGAGAAGGAGAACGCGCGGCTGCGTCGTGCGGTCTCTGACCTGACGCTGGACAAGCTGATCCTGAAAGAGGTTGCGGAGGGAAACTTCTAAGCCCCGCACGCCGTCGTGCCGCGGTCGATCACGTGCGGAACCGGTTCGATATATCGCAACGCCGTGCCTGTCGTATGATTGGCCAACACCGCTCGACGCAGCGCCGCACAGCGGTCCGTCGTGACGATGAAGACGCCCTGACGGCTGCGATTGTTGATCTGGCATCCAAATATGGCCGTTACGGCTATCGCCGGGTCGCGGCGCTGCTGCGTGCCCAGGGGTGGCACGTCAACGTCAAACGGGTGTGGCGGATCTGGCGGCGTGAGGGGCTGAAGGTGCCATCGAAACAGCCCAAACGCGGGCGGTTGTGGCTCAATGACGGGTCGTGTGTTCGGCTCAGGCCGAGCTGGCCGAACCATGTCTGGGCCTACGACTTCGTCCAGGATCGCACGCATGACGGCCGTGCTATCCGGATGCTGACGGTGATCGACGAGTACACCCGCCAGTGCCTGGCCATCGAGGTTGCCCGCAGGCTTCGGCACGACGATGTGCTGCATGTGTTGGCCGGCTTGTTCGCCCGGCATGGCCCACCCGACTACATCCGCTCTGACAACGGCAGTGAGTTCACCGCCATCGCCGTCCGCGAATGGCTACCACGGCTTGGCGTGAAGACGCTGTTCATCGAACCCGGGTCGCCCTGGGAGAACGGCTACAACGAGAGCTTCAATGGCAAGCTGCGCGACGAGCTGCTCAACGGCGAGATCTTCTACACGCTAAAGGAGGCCAGGATACTCATCGAACGCTGGCGCCAGCACTACAACACCATCAGGCCGCACAGCGCTCTCG
>JAYPUG010000087.1:0-7924 GCA_038133965.1 Rhodospirillaceae bacterium
GGTGCATCCCGCCCGACGGGTTCTTCTCGAGGAACGGCGTGACGGGCGAGTTCTCGCCAAGCGGATGCAGCAGCTCGATCTTGGTATTCGGAAGCTCGACGAAGACGGTCGTGACGCCGTGCAACGGCAGATCGACCGGCTCGGAAACTCGTGCGCCCAATGTGTTTGCATACACGGCGGATGCGGTCGCCAGGTCCGGCACCACGATCGCCACATGGTTCAGTCGTCCAATCATCGGTTCCCCTGCCCTATCCCGGCAAACGCACGAGGTGGATGTCCGCGCTCGGGTTCTTTCCCCGACGTTCGCGAAAGCTGCGACGAACGGCCCGGCGCAGCCGCTCGCGCAGAAGTTCGTCGTCGTTGCGCACCCGGGCATCGATTTCCGCAAACATATCAAGCACATCGTCGATCACATCGTCCATGAGATCGAGATCGTCGTCGCTTTCACCCAGCAGGCCCGGTGCCGAAAGCACCGGGTCGCCGACAACACGCCCCTTGCGGTCGAGAACAAGCGTGAGCACGGCCGCGCCGTTCCACATCATGTGTGCGCGCTCGCGTACGCTCGCTGCCTCGGCTCGGATCAGGTCCGTCCCGTCCAGTGCAAGCCGGCCCGACTGGACCTGACCGCACAGTTCGGCACCTTCGGACGACAGACGCAGCACATCCCCGTTGGAAATAACCGGCACGTGAGGCACCTGGCAATCACGGGCCAATTCCGCATGGGCCATCATGTGCCGTGTTTCGCCATGGACCGGGACCGCAATGCGCGGGCGAATCCACTGGTACATCTGCTGAAGTTCTGCCCGCGCGGGGTGCCCGGACACGTGAACAAAGCGGTCGCGCGCAGTGATCACGTCGAGCCCCATCGTCGCGAGCTGGTTCTGAAGTCGGCCGATCGGCACTTCATTGCCAGGAATGACACGGGACGAGAAGACGACATGGTCGCCGCGATCGAGCGACACGTTGGGGTGGTCGTCGCGCGCGATACGTGACAACGCGGCGCGCGGTTCGCCCTGGCTGCCCGTGCAGATCAGCAGAACGGCATCGCGCGGCAGGTTCATGATCTCTTCCTCGCGCAGGAAGGGCGGCAGATCCCGCAAATAGCCGTTCGCGCGCGCCGCATCCGTCATACGCCAAAGCGAACGCCCGACGAGCCCCACCGCACGACCGCTGGCATGCGCAGCCTCCGCCACGGACTGTACGCGCGCAACATTGCTTGCGAAGCACGCAACGGCCACCCGGTTGTCCAGCTCCGCAATAAGCGTGTGCAGGCTCTCCCGCACCTCGCCTTCCGATCCGCCCGTACCCTCGACCATCGCATTGGTCGAATCGCCAACCATGGCCAGCACGCCTTCTTCGCCGATGGCGCGCAAGGCCGCCTCGTCCGTCGCCTCGCCGATCAGGGGATCTGGATCGAGCTTCCAGTCGCCGGTGTGAAAGATGGTACCCGCGCCGGTCCGAATGACGAGCCCGTTGGGCTCGGGGATCGAGTGAGTGAGCGTCACGAGGGTCAGATCGAAGGGCGCGATCTCGAACCTTTCCGACATTCCAATCTCGTGGACATCCACGCGTTCGGCGATCCCCGCTTCTTCCAGCTTCCGGCGCAGGACCGTTGCCGTAAAAGGGGTCGCATAGACGGGGCAGCGCAGGCGCGGCCACAGATAGGCCACGGCCCCAACATGGTCCTCGTGGGCATGGGTGACGACAAGCCCGACCAGATCCTTGCGGCGCTCCTCGATGAACGCCGGATCGGCCATCATCACGTCGAGGCCCGGCGTGGTTGCATCACCGAAGGTGACGCCGCAATCGACGATCAGCCATTTCCCCGCATGTCCATACACGTTCAGATTCATGCCGATCTCGCCAGCGCCGCCGAGCGGGACGAACAGCACGTCGTCAGTTCCGGGAACCAGTGACATGTATCGGGTCGCCCCTCAGGCGCTGCTGTTGCGGCGAGCGATCTCGACCAGGCCGACGAGGGTCAGGTCCGGCTCGGTCGCGTCGATGGCGTCGGTCACCTCGGCAAACAGGGGCGCAAGGCCTCCCGTGGCCACGACCGTGACCGGCTTTCCGTACTCTTTCGCGATGCGGGGAATCATGCCCTCGATCATCGAAACGTAGCCCCAGAAAATCCCCGACTGCATCGCGGGCACCGTTGCACCGCCGATCACCCTGTCCGGCTTCTCGATGTTGACCCGCGGCAACAGGGCGCCTGCCATGTAAAGCGCCTCGACGGAGAGGTTTATGCCCGGCGCGATGACCCCGCCGCGGAAGTTGCCGTCGGCATCGATCACATCGAAGGTGGTGCCGGTGCCGAAGTCGATGACGATAAGATCGCCCGGATAGCGCAAATGCGCCCCCACCGTGGTGACGAGACGGTCGGCACCGACCTGTTCGGGCCGCTCGATCAGGACCTCGAACCCCAGATCGACGTTCGGATCGCGCACGACCAGCGGCGTCACAGAGAAATGCGTCTCGAGCAGGCTTGTCAGGTTGCGGCGCGTCCCCGGCACGACGGTCGTGACGATCGCGCCGTCGATGTCATCGACGGACAGGCCCTTCAACGCCATGAGCTGCGTCAGCCAGACGGCATACTCGTCGGATGTGCGCGCGGCATCCGTGGCGATCCGCCATTTGCCGCGCTGTTCGTCGCCCTCATAGACGGCGAAGACCGTGTTCGTGTTCCCGCAATCGACCGCTAGCAGCATGTCACGCTCCCGTCGCGGCGTTGCTTAGCGGGAAAACGTCACCCACCGCAACACGCTCCGTACCCGTCGCGGTCTCGAGCAACAGGTTGCCTGCCGCGTCGATGCCGCCGAACCCGCCCTCGGCGGTGCTTCCGGGCAGCTTCACCGAGAGCAGGGTACCGATATCCAGCGCGTGCTCGCTCCAGGCCCTGCGTACAGGCTCGAACCCCTCAGCGAGCCAAGTGTCGTGCAGGTCGAACAATCGTGGCAGGAAGGCCTCAAGCAGTGCAGAGGGCGTCGTCTTACCGCCGGCATCGCGCAGCGACCCGGCATCGGGCAGATCCGGGCGGACATCGACGTTCACGCCGATCCCCGCAATGACCCATTCCGCGTTTCGCCCGGCGTCACCCGCACTTTCGAGCAAGATGCCCGAGAGCTTCTTCCCAGCGAGATAGAGGTCGTTGGGCCACTTGAGAGCCACGCCGAGACCGGTCACGTCGCGGATTGCAGACGCCATCGCCGCACCGACGGAGAAACCGATCTGCGGGACTTCAGCAACCGGTCGATCCGGCCGGAACAGGATCGACTGGTAGAGATTGCCGGGCGGAGAGGCCCAGCTACGGCCATGCCGCCCGCGCCCGGCCGTTTGTTCGCGTGCCCAGACGACCGTGCGGTCAGCTCCGCCCGCCGCTGCAAGTTTTCTGGCTTCTTCGTTGGTGCTGCCGACGGCGTCGTGCGCGATCAGGTGACAACCCGGCGGCACTTCCGGGCGTTCGGTCATGCGCCGAAGAGAACCTGCGCCGCCGCTTCCGCGCCCGCGAGCACCGGTGCGAGCCCGATGAAGAAGAACACGGTCACGACGCCCGTTACGGCGACGATCACACTGATCTCGCGGCCGACCGGCTTGTCGAAGGCGTCGACGGGTTCGTCGAAGTACATCAGCTTGACGATCCGCAGGTAGTAAAAGGCACCGACGACGCTCGACAGCAGGCCGACGACGGTCAGCACATAGAGGCCCGCTTCGATCGCGGCGAGAAACACGTAGAGCTTGGCAAAGAAACCAGCGAGCGGCGGGATGCCGGCCATCGAGAACATGAAGATGGCGATGGCGAGCGCCATGTAGGGGTTCGTCTTCGACAGGCCCGCCAGCTCGCCGATATCCTCGACCATGCGTCCCTGGCGCCGCATCGCGAGGATGCAGGCGAAGGTGCCCATGTTCATGAACAGGTAGATCGTGAGGTAGAGCAGGATCCCCGTCACGCCGGTTTCGTTGCCCGCCGCAAGGCCGACCAACACGAAGCCCATGTGACCGATCGAAGAGTAGGCCATCAGCCGCTTGATATTGGCCAGTGCAATGAACCAGATGACCTGTTGCCATTCGGCCAGCAGCGGCCCGAAAGGCTCGAGCATGACGCGCACGAACAGCGCCATTGCAGCGATCTTGGGCGCGACCGCAAAGAATGCCGTCACGGGCGTCGGCGCACCTTCGTAAACGTCCGGCGTCCACATGTGGAAAGGCACGGCCGACACCTTGAAGGCCAGACCGGCCGCGATGAAGACGAGACCGACGATCACTCCGACGGGCGCGCCCTCACTCGACGTGAACACTTCGGCAAGACCCGCGAACCCGGTGGTTCCGGCAAAGCCGTACACCAGCGACATGCCGTAGAGCAGGATGCCCGAGCTGAGTGCGCCCAGGACGAAGTACTTCAGGCCCGCCTCCGACGAACGCAGCGTATCGCGACGGATCGCGGCGACGACATAAAGCGCCAGGCTCTGCAGTTCGAGGCCGAGATAGAGCGAGATCAGGTCACTCGCCGAAACCATCAACATCATGCCGAGAACGGCGAAGACGATCAGAATCGGGAATTCGAACTGGGGGATATCCTCTCGCGCGTTAAACGGGATCGCCAGGATCAGTGCCAGCGCCGCACCCGCGATGAGCAGGACCTTGGCGAACACAGCGAAGGCATCCACCTGGAACTGGCCGTTGAAGGCAAGCACGGTACCGTTCGGGCCCGCCAGAACCAGAATGCCCGCAACCACGAGCACGCCCACGCCAAGCCATGACACGAAGCGCGCCGAGCCCTCGCCCCGGAACACACCGAAGATGAGCAACACCATTGCGGCGATGGCAACGAAGAGCTCGGGCCAGACGGCGGCGATATCGGCGGAAATGTTCATCGATCGTCCCTTCGCCTAGCGGCCCGCGAGGCTGGTGCCGTCGCCAAGGACGAGCGCGGCCTGGTAGTTCTGCAACAGGTTAGACACGCTGGCGTCGAACAGGCTCAGGAACGGATCCGGCCACACACCCATCCAGATCACGAGCACGACCAGTGGCGCAAAGATCGCGACCTCGCGCGGCTCGAGGTCGAGGATGTTGCGAAGATGCTCCTTCTCGAGCTTGCCGAAGATGACCCGGCGGTAGAGGTAGAGCATGTAGGCGGCGCCAAGGATGACACCCGTCGCTGCAAGGAAGGCGACCCAGGTGTTGTCCTGGAAGGCGCCGACGAGAATCAGGAACTCGCCGATGAAGCCGCTCGTGCCTGGCAGGCCGACCGAGCCGAGCATGAACACCATGAACACGAAGGCGAACTTCGGCATTCGTTCCACCAGCCCGCCATAGTGTGCAATCTCCCGGCTGTGCTCGCGGTCATAGACCACGCCGACACACAGGAAGAGCGCCGCCGAGATGACACCATGGCTGAGCATCTGGAACAGTGCTCCGTCGATCCCCTGCTGGGTCGCGGTGAAGATGCCGATGGTCACGAAGCCCATATGGGCCACCGAGGAGTAGGCAATCAGCTTCTTCATGTCCTCCTGGGCCAGCGCCACCAGCGAGGTGTAGATGATCGCGATAACCGACAGCGTATAGACGAGCGGCACGAACTGCTCCGACGCGATCGGCAGCATGGGCAGCGAGAAACGCAGGAATCCGTAGCCGCCCATCTTCAAAAGCACGCCCGCAAGGATGACCGAGCCCGCCGTCGGCGCCTCGACATGGGCGTCCGGTAGCCATGTGTGGACCGGCCACATGGGCATCTTGACCGCGAAGGACGCAAAGAAAGCGAGCCACAGCCAGGTCTGCATCTGGGCCGGCACGTCGAAGGCGATCAGGGTCGGGATGTCGGTGGTGCCCGCCTCGAAATAGAGCGCAAGAAGCGCTGCCAGCAGCAGGACCGAGCCGGCCAGCGTGTAGAGGAAGAACTTGAACGCCGAATAGACGCGCCGCGGGCCGCCCCACACGCCGATGATGATGAACATCGGGATCAGGACCGCCTCGAAGAAGATATAGAACAGCACGAAATCGAGCGCGGCGAAGGTGCCCACCATGAAGGTCTCGAGCACCAGGAAGGCGATCATGTACTCCTTCACGCGCACCGTGACGGCCTTCCAGGAGGCCAGCACACAGATCGGCGTCAGGAAAGTCGAGAGGATCACGAAGAACAGCGAAATCCCGTCGATCCCCATGTGATAGGAGATGTTGAAGGCGGGCAGCCAGTCGACCTTCTCGACGAACTGGAACTCGGCCGTGGTCGGGTCGAAGTTGATCCACAGCAGCAGGCTGATCACGAAGGTCGCCAGCGACGTCCACAGGGCCGCCCAGCGGGCGTTGCGAGCAACCGTTTCCTCGTCGCCGCGCACCAGAAGGATGAACAGCACGCCGACGAGCGGCAGGAAGGCCGTGAGCGACAGGATGGGGAAGGATTCCATTTCTTGCCGCCCCTACCCGAAGAAACCAAACAGGAACCAGGTCGCAAAGACGACCAGCCCGATCAGCATCGCGAACGCATAGTGATAGACGTAGCCCGACTGGAGGCGTCCCGCGCGTGCGGCCAGGTCGCGCGTCGCCGCGGCAATGCCGTCGGGGCCGACCCCGTCAATCACCGCACCGTCGCCCGACTTCCAGAACCCGCGACCGAGATAGAAACACGGGCGTACGAACAGCCGGTCGTAGATCTCGTCGAAGAACCACTTGTTGAAGACGAATGTATGAAGCGGCCTGATCTTCTCGACCAGTGCGGCCGGCCAGCCCGGTTTCGCCATGTACATCACCCACGCGCCGGCAATACCAAACACACCGACCACGATCGGCAGAAACTTGACCCACTTCGGCACGTGGTGCGCTTCTTCGATCACGTTGTGCAGCATGAGGATCGACGAACGCCAGAATTCCTCCATCTCGTGCCCGACGAAGTAATCGAAGGCGAGCCACCCCGAGAAGAGTGCGCCCGCGGCAAGGACCAGCAGCGGCGCAATCATCACCGGAGGCGATTCATGCGCATGATCGTAGGTGTGGTCGTCGGCCCGCGTGCGGCCGTGGAATGTGAGGAACAGGAGACGCCAGGAATAGAAGGCGGTCATCAGGGCTGCCGCGATTCCCATCCAGAAGGCGTACTGCCCCATGCCCGTGTGCGCGGCAAAGGCGGATTCGAGAATGATGTCCTTCGACCAGAAACCGGCGAAGAACGGAACGCCCGCCAGTGCCAGCGAGCCGATCCACATCAGCACCGCCGTCACCCGCATCTTCGAGAACAGGCCGCCCATCTTGCGCATGTCCTGCTCGTCGTCCATGCCGTGGATGACGCTGCCCGCGCCGAGGAACAACAGCGCCTTGAAGAAGGCATGGGTCATCAGATGGAAGATCGCTGCCGGATAAGCGCCCACACCGGCGGCAAAGAACATGTAGCCGAGCTGCGAGCAGGTCGAATAGGCGATGACGCGCTTGATGTCCCACTGGGTCAGGCCGATCGTCGCGGCGAAGAATGCCGTCGTGCCGCCCACAAGTGCGACGAAGGTGAGCGCCACGGGGGCGAATTCGAACATGGGCGACAGCCGCGCCACCATGAAGACACCAGCCGTGACCATCGTTGCGGCATGGATCAGCGCCGAAACCGGGGTTGGGCCTTCCATCGCGTCGGGCAGCCATGTGTGAAGCCCGATCTGGGCCGACTTGCCCATGGCGCCGATGAACAGCAGGAAACAGAGCGTCGTGACGATATCCAGTTCCATCGAGAGGAACGAGAAGCTCTGTCCGGCCATGCCCGGCACGGCTGCAAAGACGGTGTCGAAATCGAGCGTGCCGAAGACGAAGAACACGCCGAGGATGCCAAGCATGAAGCCGAAATCGCCGACCCGGTTGACCACGAAGGCCTTGATCGCCGCCGCATTGGCCGAAGGACGGCCGAACCAGAAGCCGATCAGCAGGTAGGACATCAGGCCGACGCCTTCCCAGC